>NZ_JAJEQN010000042.1:0-32443 GCF_020687335.1 Anthropogastromicrobium aceti | reverse complement strand
GTAAAGCAATACATCGAATCACAGCGTTCTGAAGAACATCAGGCCAAGAAAAACCAACAATTCCAGAAGAAAACCCTATTGGAATGATGGTTGCGTTATTTGTAATCGGCGCATTCATCCCTCGGACGTTCTTGCGAACGGCCGGTGTTTTCTGCGCTGAATCATTATAATTCATTTTTATCCACTCCCAACTATACTCACCTGTTAACTTTCTGTCAATTATTTTTGCAGGTTGCGCGATTAAATGCCATCTGGTATACTAAAAGAAAACATCTTAAAGGAGGTATCATTATCAGACAGATTCATCTGAGAGAAACACGCACCGCAGTCACAGAAAAGGTGGTAGAATCATTATTTTCTGTTTTACCAATCGTTATTATCGTCTTTATTCTGTGCCTGTACATTTCCCCTATGCAGCCGGATCTTCTCCTGACCTTTCTTGTCGGAGCCATGATGCTGATTATCGGTATGGGCCTTTTCTCGCTGGGAGCTGAGCAATCCATGACACCAATTGGAAACCAAATTGGAACTGCGCTCACACGTACAAAAAATCTCCCGCTGATCCTTGCTGTCAGTTTTCTTCTGGGCTTTGCGATCACAATCGCTGAACCGGATCTCCAGGTCCTTGCCCAGACCGTCCCTCATATCAGCAACACGGTACTGCTTATCACAGTTGGTGCCGGAGTAGGCTTTTTTATGAGCGTATGTATGCTGCGTATTCTAACAGGAATGCGCCTTCGCCTGCTGCTGATCTTCTTTTATGCCATAATCTTTTTGCTTGCTTTTTTTGCTGACAAAAATTTTCTTGGCATCGCTTTTGATTCCGGCGGTGTTACAACCGGACCAATGACTGTTCCTTTTATCCTTGCACTTGGACTTGGTGTGTCTAATGTACGAAGCGATAAAAACGCCGAAGCCGACAGCTTTGGTCTTGTTGCGCTTTGCTCGATTGGCCCTGTTCTTGCAGTTTTGATTCTTGGATTTTTCTATAAGGACAATGCCGCCGTTGCAGATCTTAGCACTGCTTCTTATGGCACGACCACAGATATTGGATATGCCTTTCTTCATGCTATTCCACATTATCTAAAGGAAACTGCCATTGCTATGCTGCCAATTATCGTGATCTTCTTTCTGTTTCAATTTACACTGCTTCATCTTGACAGCAGAAATCTCGGAAAGATTATGATTGGCTTACTTTATACGTATATTGGTCTTGTACTCTTTTTGACCGGCGTTAACATCGGATTTTCTGCTCTTGGCGCAGAACTTGGTGCAGCACTTTCCTCTGGAAAAAGTGTCTGGTGGCTCGTTCCTCTTGCCATGGCAATCGGCTGGTTTATCATATCAGCTGAGCCGGCTGTTGCAGTTCTTGAAAAACAAATTGAAACAGTCAGTGCCGGTGCTATACCTGGCCGGGTAATCAAGCGCAGTCTCTCCATTGCAATTGCACTTGCAATGGGACTTTCCATGATTCGCGTTCTCACTGGAATTTCTCTTTTCTGGTTTTTAATTCCAGGATATACAACTGCATTAATTTTAACCTTCTTCGTTCCAGATATATACACAGCTATTGCATTTGACTCTGGCGGTGTTGCATCTGGTCCGATGACAGCAACATTTATGCTTCAGTTTTTTATGGGCGCGAGCATCGCACTTGGCGGTAATGTACTCCAAGATGCGTTTGGCGTTGTTGCACTCGTTGCTATGATGCCTCTCGTCTCCATTCAGCTTGTCGGTCTTTTCTATGAGCGCAAGCAAAAACGTACCAAAGAAACTACTGTTGTCTATGGCGACTACGATATTGTTGAATTGTGGGAAGGAGAACATGCTAAATGAATTACATAATCTCAATCATAAACCCGGACTCACTTTCCATTCTGATGGATCTTTGCAATCAGCTTGATCTGCCGTTTAGTATTACAATGGCAGGTCGCGGCACAGCAGTGCAAAGTATGCTCGATCTTCTTGGCATAGAATCTAATGAACGACGTATTGTGTTTACCGTGGCCAATGAAGAAAAAACAAAAAAACTGATTCAGGCGCAAAAACGCCATATGCACATTGGGGTTCCTGGTCATGGAATCGTGATTGCTGTCCCTATTAAAAGTGTTGGAGGAGGAAAAACAGTGGCCTTTTTAAATGGAGAAACAGATAACGCAGCTTACACGCCTTCGCTTAATTATGCGCATGAGCTTATCGTTGCCGTCTGCAGCCAGGGCTGCACCGATATGGTTATGAATGCGGCACGTGCAGCTGGTGCACGAGGCGGCACCGTCCTTCACGGAAAAGGAACTGGTGCAAAGGGCGCACCAAAATTCTATAACATCACAATTGCACAGGAAAAAGAGATGATCCTGATCGTTGCAGCAGCTTCCCAAAAAGCAGCTATAATGCAGTCTATCCTGAAAAAAGCAGGTCCTGACAGCAAAGCCGGAACGATTGTATTCTCACTTCCTACTACGCAGGTTGCAGGGTTTGCGCTGCTTGACAATCAAGACGAAACCTAATAAAAATGAGCAATCATCCAGACATTTAACATCTGGGTGATTGCTCTCTTTTTTACATAATTCCTAATCCATTAAGTAAAATCTTCAGTCCAATTAAAATAAGAATCACACCTCCGCAAAACTCTGCTTTTGAGCGATATTTAGATCCAAATATACTTCCAATCTTAACGCCAATTGCAGAACAGACAAAGGTTACACAACCAATAAAGCTTACAGCTGGAACTATCTGTACCTTTAAGAATGCAAAGGTTACACCAACGGCAAGTGCATCAATGCTAGTTGCAATCGCCAAAAGAAGCATCTCCTTGGCATCCATACAGGCATCAACATTTTCATCCTCTCCCATTGCTTCCTTAAGCATATTTCCACCGATAATAATAAGCAATACAAACGCAATCCAGTGCGCATACTTTGTAATCATATCAGCGAAAAAACTTCCAAGGAAATATCCGATAAGCGGCATCAGTGCCTGAAAGCCTCCAAACCACGCACCTGCGACAGCCATGTGCTTTTTTGTAATTTTCCCCAAAGACAAGCCCTTACAGATTGATACAGCAAACGCATCCATAGACAAACCCACTGCCAGAATAAATAACTCCACTAAACTCATTTTGTTTGTACCCCTTTGTTACAGCGCAAACTGACTATTATACAGCTTCGCATAGAATCCATTCTTTGCAAGCAATGATTCGTGGTTACCCTGCTCGATGATATGACCATCTTTCATAACAAGAATCACATCTGCTTCCTGAATAGTTGAAAGACGGTGTGCCACGATAAAGCTTGTTCGTCCCTGCATCATTCGGCTAAATGCTTCCTGAATCTTTATTTCAGTACGTGTATCAATTGAAGATGTTGCCTCATCAAGAATAAGCATCGGTGGTAAGCAAAGCATAACTCGCGTAATACAAAGCAGCTGTTTTTGTCCCTGAGAAAGAGATCCGCCATCCTGTCCTATATCTGTATCATATCCCTTTGGCATTCTCTTAATAAAGCTGTGTGCATGAGCTGCCTTTGCTGCCTGAATCATTTCTTCCTCTGTTGCGTCTGGGCGCCCCATCATCAGATTTTCGCGTATGGTACCGCTTTTAAGCCATGTCTCCTGAAGCACCATACCATAATTTTCTCGTAAGCTCTTTCTTGTCACATTGCGAATATTATGACCGTCAACTTCAATTGTACCAGCATTTGTATCATAAAAACGCATAAGAAGATTTATCAATGTAGTTTTTCCGCATCCAGTTGGACCAACAATAGCTACTCTCTGTCCTGGCTTTACAGACAGATTTAAATCTTCAATCAGCTTCTGTTTAGGATCATAAGAGAAGTTTACGTGAGACAGTTTTACAGCTCCGTCAACATTCTGCAAAACCTCTGCATTATCTGCATCTGGTACTTCTGTCTCTTCATAAATCAGATCAAGAAGTCTTCCTGCACATGCCAGCGCGTTCTGAAGCTCCGTAACAACGCTTGAAATAGAATTAAACGGCTTTGTATACTGGTTTGCATAATTTAAAAAGCTATACAGCTGACCAACATTTATTCCGCCGCCAATAGAGAAAAAGCTTCCAAATACAGCAACAGCTGCATATACAAGAGAGTTTACAAAACGTGTTGCCGGGTTTGTGATAGATGAAAAGAATGTAGCCTTTACAGAGCAGTCACGAAGGCGTTCATTGACCTCATTGAAGCGATCCATTACCTTTTCTTCCTGACCAAATGCCTTAACGACCTTCTGATTATTAATCATCTCATCAATAAGCGTAGTCTGCTCACCTCTAGTCTCGGACTGCTTCTTGAACAGATGAAATGTCTTCTTAGCAATGAAGCCTGCCACAAAAAATGAAATTGGTGTCAGAACGACAACTGCTGCTGTCATTGGAATATTAATTGTAAGCATGAAAATCAATGTACCTGCAATTGTGATAACACCACTAAAAAGCTGAGTAAAGCCCATTAACAGACCATCAGAAAACTGATCAGCATCGGCAATAATACGGCTTACTATATCACCATATGGATGACTGTCGATATATTTTAATGGAAGTCTTTCGATCTTTTCAAAGGCCTCCTGACGAATATCACGCACTACTGCATAAGTAATGCGGTTATTGCAGATATTCATAATCCACTGTGCGGCTGCACCGATAATAATAACAGCTGCACCTTTATAAAGAATAGGCTTAATTCCATCAAAATCCACCTGTCCAGGCGATAAAATCAAATTGATGGCATCTCCTGTCAGAATAGGAAGATAAAGCGTACATGCAACTGTCACTGCCGCTAAAATTAGTGAGAACACTAAAACAGCACGATAATGCTCTATATATTCTAATACCTTTACAAGTGTTTCTTTCTGTTTGGTACGATCATATTTTTTCTTCGCTGCCATGATTACGCCTCCTTTCCTGACTTTTTATACTGAGAATCATAAATTTCTTTATATACACTGCACGTTGTAAGAAGCTCATCATGCGTGCCAACACCAACGCTCTTTCCATCATCAAGCACTAAAATCTGATCAGCAAATCTGATAGAAGAAGTTCTCTGTGATACAATAAATACAGTTGGTGCATTTTTCATCTCTCGAATTGCCTTTCTAAGAGCTGCATCAGTCGCAAAGTCAAGTGCCGAGGCACTGTCATCAAGGATTAAAATGCGTGGTTTTCTTACTAGTGCACGCGCAATAGTCAGACGCTGTCTCTGACCGCCAGAAAGATTCTTTCCGCCCTGCTCAACAAAAGCATCAAGACCGCCTTCCTTTTTCTGTACTACCTCAGCTGCCTGAGCAATTGTAAGTGCTTCCATGATCTCCTCATCTGTTGCATCCTCTTTGCCCCACTTCATGTTCTCACGAATGGTTCCAGCAAACAGCACTGCCTTTTGAGGCACTACAGCAATCTGGCTTCTAAGTGATTCCATATCCTGTTCTTTTACAGGTTTTCCAAATACGAGGACATTTCCCTGTGTCGCATCATAGAAACGAGGAATCAAATTAACAACAGATGTTTTTCCTGAACCAGTTCCACCTATAATACCAATTGTCTGACCTGTCTTTACATGAAGATCAATATCAGTAAGAGATGGTGCACCTGCACCTGAATAAGTTAATGATACATGATTAAAATCAACGGCATTTGCCGGAGTTCTTTTTTCTTCAATGCACTCTTTGCTTCCATTTTCCATAGACGGCTCTACTTCTAGAACTTTCTGGATACGGTTTCCACATGCAACTGCCTTTGTAATATTAATAATCAAATCTGCTAATTTAATCAGCTCGACTAATATCTGAGACATATAGTTGACAAGAGCTACAACTGCACCCTGTGTCAAAATGCCTCCCTCTACTCTCCAAGCACCAGTCCAGACAAGAACAAGAATTGCAGAATTAACGATAACAAATGTTAATGGATTCATCAATGCTGAAATCTTTCCAACAAAAGTCTGTAGTCTTGTAAACTGCTCATTCTCTGTCTTAAAGTGGCTGATTTCTTCTTCTTCCTTATTAAATGCACGAATTACACGCACACCTGTCAGATTTTCTCTTGTAATACCAAGTACGCGGTCAAGCTGTGACTGTACCTTTTTATAAAGCGGAATGCTTGAAAGCATAATGCCAAATACAACAACAGACAAAAGCGGAATTGTAATCACAAAGATCATGGCAGCCTTAAAATCAATAGTAAATGCCATAATCATAGAGCCAAATACAATGAATGGAGAACGCATGAACAGACGAAGCACCAGATTCGTTCCTGTCTGAACCTGATTGACATCACTTGTCATACGTGTGATCAGCGTTGATGTACCAATAGTATCAAGCTCTGTATAAGAAAGCTTTTGTATATGCTCCATTAATACCTGCTTAATTTTCGCTGCAAAGCCTGCTGCCGCTCTTGCAGAAAACCACTGCGCTGTAGTTGCCATTGCAAGACCGATTACGGCAAGCAGTAAAAGCAGCAGTCCCATGCGAAGACAATATGCGCGGTCTTCTGCTGCAATACCGTAGTCGATGATTCCTTTAATAACAAGCGGCACAAACAGTTCAAAGACAGCCTCAAGCATCTTAAAAATAGGTGCCAGACATGCCTCCTTACGGTATGCCTTTAAATAAATCAACAGTTTCTTCATTTCTTTTATTCTCCTTTTCGGAAGCGAAGCAGCATATCATTCCACTTCACACCGCCGTGTGTGGAAGCTGATACACCCTGCCAGATAAATCCAGCTTTTTCATAAAGAGGACGCAGATGATCCTTACATGTTAGCACAACACCGTCTTGTCCACGCTTACGACTCTCCTCGACATAGTGACGTACCATCTGGCCTGCAACACCCATTCTGCGATAACGTGCAATCACATTAACACCAAATACAGTCTGCCATGGACCATTTTCTACAAGCTTTGTAGTATCATGATAAAGCTCATCAGGAAGCTCTGGTTTATCATAGGAAGCACCATCAATAAAGCCAATCAGCTCTCCTTCTTCATTGTATGCACCATAGCAAACAAACGCCGGACTTGAAAAACGCTCCTCAAAATCTTTCTCGGATGCAGCCTCTGCCGGAAGGAAGCATGCACGTTCAACTGCTGCAATCTCTCCAACCTGCTCTTTTGTCATTTTCTTCATAGTAACAGATACATGCTTGCCATGATCACGATAAACAGTGTACTCACGCTGTGCAAGGCCTTCATTATAAATCATGCCCGGCACCTCTTTACGGCTCGTCTCCTCTGCCGGATTTCTTGTCTTTCCAGTTGTACGATTTTCAAACGGCGGAAAGACAGTAAGCGGTAATGGATATACATCTGTCTCTTTCTGATAGCGGTAGCCATTTTCCGGAATTGGCAGTGTTGGGCAGCTATAGAAGGAATCTCTTGGTGTTCCCGGCGCTGGTGCCTCAACTGTTGCCAGCTTAACAGAAATATTTTCTGGCAGCGTTACATTTGTAATCGTTGTCATATGATATGGCTGATCTGGTACATATTCGAGATTTGCCGGACGCTTATACATACTTGTTACAAAAGCTACTTCCTGCGTTTCTTTTGCTACCTGAAGAGAAAGATCTTCAAAGCTTGCATCTGCCACATCATCAAGAACAATTGCATGACGCGTATCTTCTTTCTCAAAACCAATTGACAGACCCTTTACCTCTAATCCTTTTACATGACGGGCATAAAATCCGTATGCCGGC
This sequence comes from Anthropogastromicrobium aceti, assembly GCF_020687335.1. Taxonomy (NCBI): domain Bacteria; kingdom Bacillati; phylum Bacillota; class Clostridia; order Lachnospirales; family Lachnospiraceae; genus Anthropogastromicrobium; species Anthropogastromicrobium aceti. The sequence goes on along the minus strand of NZ_JAJEQN010000042.1, from coordinate 24,743 downwards.
AAAATACCAAAAATACTTGGCTCCGGATAAGAAGTCGGAAGCTCTGGCACATTATAAGGATCATCCTTCCAGCTCTTTGTCTTTTCGTCCCAATCGACTCTTGGAAGCAAGCCCTCGTTTTTCAGGAAAAATGTATTCACAAGCCAAGGAAGGCTTTGAATGGACGGCTTTGTCTGATACTGTGTATACTCCCAGTTCGTATTTAACTGACGCTGCTCTGTCGCATGCTCCATCGTTAATCCGCCGCGATAAGTTACCTTAATATCTTCCAGCTGTACATTTTCAATATTGCTGCCATCAAGACCGGCAAGAAGAATCGGGTATCTCGGATCAACACTCTCTGCGTTGACACGTGCAATTCTAATATTTTTTACCTTTGCAAGCGGTCTTGAGCATCCATTTGCCCTTGATGCTGCCTCTGGTGCGTCAAGAGCTTTCGTGCGGTCTGCCACATAGCCTTCTCCTGCCACATATACCTTACCATAAGTTACGCCATCTTCTTTGACTAAATTTGCCTGATTCAGCGTAACTGGATTTTCTTCATCCACAACTGTGAAGAAGGAACGTCCGTCCACACTTACAAGCTTTGTTTTATTATAGGACGGTGTATAACGCACTGCCGGAATTACTGGATAATGCTCATTATCAGGAATAACAAAGCCCCTGTTGTCCAGACGAATATTAGGTGCCTTAGCCTGAATCTCCTCACTCATCTGCATACCTGTCACAGGGAATCGGCAGCGATCACCAACGCGGATAAAAATTGGAGAGCTGCTAATATACTTCATATGGCTGTCTTCAAAAATAATATCTGTCAGATCACTTCCGTCTACTGCTTCTAATGCAAAACCTCTTGAATGCTCAAAATCAACACGGCGCACTGTTACCTGATGATAGCCACATGAAGACTCGGTTCCAAGCTTTACACGGCCTGTCGGGCCACAGCGATCCTCAGCCACAAGCTTTTCGTTTGTGTAGGTCTTTGCATAGACGCTTCCTGCATCGTAGCCAGATACCTTGCAATCCTCGATAAGCACATTTTCAAGCGGCATAAAAATACCAGCACCATAGGAGCTTTTCATAACAAGACCATCATCTGTAAGTGAATTGAATACACTATTTCTAACTGTCACATCCTTACAGCAGTCTACATCAAATGCATCTCTATTTGTATCAATCAAAATGCCGTCAACATACATGTTTTCAACACCTTCTGCAATAATGGCAAAATGGCCGCCGATTACAAGTGAGAAATCTGTCAGTACAACATTTTTACAGCGCACAAGTGCAATTGCCTTATTTCCAAACCACTCACCGTTATGACCTCTTTCATTTCTAAAAGCCGGCTCAGACGGATCACCGCCTAAAAGCACATATTCACGGCACTTTTCTTCTTCATTCCAGCTGCTTCCATCAATCAGTCCATCACCAGAAATCATGATATCACACAGATCTGCACCATAAAACAGACTGTTTGCAAAATAGCTGTGACCATGATCCTGCAGACCTGCAAAACGATTGATTTCCGGCTCAAGGTAATTGCCACCCTCGCCATCCTGATTGACATAAGAATGCTTAATATCAGTTCTCGCTGCACGAATCACTGCGCCTTCCTCGAAATGAAGATGCACATGACTTTTTAATTCAATAGTATAGGTACGATACTCTCCTTTTGCAATTACAACAGTTGCACCGCCCTGCTTTGATGCTGCCAGAATTGCTTTGTTGATCGCCTGAGTATTTTCCACAGCACTTTTTTTAGGCGCTGCTCCAAAATCGGATGCGTAAAGAATTGTTTCATATGAAAGATCGAAAGGACGAATTGCCGCACCTGTTGCTTCCTTAATTGTTTCCATTTTTCTCCTTTGCTTTGATGCCCTATGGCACATACTTATTTTACTTTTTTCTTTGCCAGTTTTTTCCATGCTGCAAAAAAAGCAAGACTTCCTGCCAGCACAAGAAGCATAATAAGTGCTGCACAGTGCATAAAAAATTCATCTGGCAAAATCGTAATAACTGGATCCGTATATGGATCAAATAGCCAATAATCATTTTGAAACACAAGCTTATGAAATGTAATAAATACCCATTCCCAGTTTGCTGTAATCAAAAGACCAAGTGATGCCGGTATACCAACACTAATAATTCCCGCTGCTGCAAAAAGACTTCCAAAACGCTTTTTCTTTGCCGCTATAATTTCAACAGCTGACAGTGGAATTAAAATCAATGCTCCATACTCAAAAACACTAAATACTTTTTTCACTTCCTCAAAGTGAATACGCCCAGATTCTGACATTGGAAAATCTGGGAAATTAAGTATCCCCGTATGCCAGATATTATTGTAACGAATCAACGCATCAAAGTTTTTTCTGATCACGTCATTACTGTAACCGCTGCTGTCTGAGATATGAAGCAGCTTCATATCTAAATAGTAGAGTGGGCGAAAATTCAGCGTAACAGTTACACTTACACAGACAAGGCACAAAAATAAAATGAGCCCGCCTAATACTGCGGCAAAACAACCTGTCAAAGTTAAGTTTCTGACAGGTCGTCTGCAATGAACTTGATTACTCATGCTGAAGCCCCTGCGCAATCTTTTGTCCTGTTGTTGTTGCAGCCAGTCCTCCCTTTCCTGTCTCACGAATAGCCTCAGGAAGACTGATTCCAACACTTCTCATCGCATCAAACACTTCGTCTGGCGGAATGATGCTTCGAACACCAGCCAGTGCCATATCAGCTGCTGAGAGCGCATTAACTGCACCTACAACATTTCGCTTCACACAAGGCACCTCCACAAGACCGGCTACAGGATCACATGCAAGGCCAAGCAGATTTTTCATTGCCATAGCTGCTGCATGAATGATTGCCTCGGTGTCTCCTCCTGCAAGGTAAACAGCTCCTGCTGCTGCCATGGAACTTGCAGAACCAATCTCTGCCTGACAGCCTCCTGCCGCACCCGCAAGAAATGCACGGTTTGCAATGACACCGCCCACACCTGATGCAATATACATTGCCTCAAGCATACGCTCATCATCAATCTGGCGCTGTTCCTGAAGCGTTAGATATACGGCCGGAACCACGCCACAGGCACCAGCCGTAGGTGCTGCCACAATACGTTTCATACAGGCGTTTGACTCACCCATCTTCAGTGCTTTTTCAATTGCCGATGCAATTACTGGACCGCAGATTGTTTTTCCAGACACGACTGCATCATGAAACAATTGTCCATTTCCGCCTACCATACCGCTTCTTGACTTTTGTTTTGCATCATAGGCTGCATCTGCCTCTTTCATCGCCTGATACATTGCCATCAATTCTTTTTTTGACTGCTCGGGACTCACCATGCGCTCCTTACAGTCATCCTCAAGGATCACCTGCCAAAACGGTATATTTTTTTGTTTTGACACCTGCGCAATTTCTTCTAATGATTTATACATATCTCAATCCTTTCGCACTGCATCATTTTAATCTTCCCTTTGTGCCTGACTCAAATATGTGACTTTGACAATTCCTTCCTGTCTGGACAGCCACTTGATTGACTCTGCCGGAACCTCCTGATCACACTCAATGACCATCGCAGCCTGTCCTCCTCTGCTCTGACGAAACAGCTGAAGCGTAGCGATATTGACACCCTTATGACCAAGCATTGCCGTAACCTCCATCACATGTCCTGGCTGGTCAATATTTCTCACGATCAATGTCGGATAATCACCCTCAAAATTAGCTGGAAGGCCATCAATTTCACAGACGCGAATGCGTCCGCCGCCTATGGAAGCTGCTACTACCTCAAGCACACTTCCATTTACACCCGTAAGATTTAGCTTGACAGTATTGGGATGTGCATCAACTAGCTCTACATGATCAAATGAAAATTTCATTCCAGCCTCATCTGCCAGCTCAAAGCTGTGTGGAATCCTTGCATCATCTACTGCAAGTCCCAAAAGTCCGGCAACAATTGCCCGATCTGTACCATGGCCGCTTCCAGTCGCCCAGAAGGAACCATGCAGATGAATCTGTGCCTCTTTGATCGGTTCTGCCAAAAGCTTTCCTGCTACCAGGCCAATTCGAACAGCTCCCGCTGTATGGGAGCTTGACGGGCCGACCATAACTGGTCCAATAATATCAAGAATATTCATTGCTCCTCCTATTAATCAAAAGGAAAGGCCACTCTGCCTGATTCAGAATGGCCCGTTATTCTTAGCATTAGCCAAAAATACCTTTTTTATAAAATGGTTTAATATTATCTACGATTGCTAACGCTGCCGGATCTGCTCTGCGGCATTCAATTTCTTTTCCGTTTAAGTAATCCTTTGCAGCAAGCTTTAACTGCTCAAGAACGGTATCAGAGCTGCTTGTAGTCTCTGCTACCAACAGATAACCTTCCTTGCTTCCCTGTACACGCTGCGCTAACCACATACGCTTTACCTGTCTTGTTGCCTTTGCAGTTCTCTTTAAGGCGCCAATCAGCATATCTGGTTCATCAACAAGATCTCCATATGTGACTTCACCCTGCGCTTCATTAGATGCGCTCTCTGTCTTTGTCTCAGTCGGCATTACTGTCTTTGGTACATTTGAAACTGGTGCAGGTGTTGGCTCACTTGCGGACTCCTCACCATTTTCTGCTGCCTCAGCAGCTTTCGCCTTTACTTCTTCCTTCTTTGCACGGATCTTATCAATCAGACCCATTACATGCTCGTTTACAGTAAGTCCAGTTCCATTTCTGTTGATTACAATCTCGGCATTGTTTGCCTTTGCCATCTTCTCAGCTGCCTCGTAAGTCATAACTGAAATACCCATCTCATGCGGCTTATATACTCTCATGAACTCTGTAATATCAGTGAACAGCGGAAGTGCCTTCTGATCAGAATCCTTCTTTCCCATAAACACAATTGCAGGGCGTGCACCCTCTGGAATCTCCTCTCCAGCACGGAAGGTCTTTCCATCCTTCTCCATAACTGTCGGTGCCATAAATTTAGCGTCACATACTTCAAAGAATACATTGTTAGCTAAAATCGTATAAACCTTTAACTTTTCTTTATCATCCTTAAATACAGATGCATCAGGATTCTGTGCCATAAACTGTGCATGCTGAATTAATGCTGCCTGCAGCTTTCCATTGCAAAGATCCTGCTTCTTCTCATCCTTCTTCTGATCCATCTCTGGCATCACATCAGAACGCTTTACGATCATCGGATGATTCATGTTGTCAACAATCACCTGCTCAATGCCCCAATAATACAGCTGAGCAAAAAACGGAACAATTACCTGATTTGGCAGCTTCTGATAAATCAGATGCATTCCACGATCTTCCTCAAGTTTCTTAAGTGCTCTAGTCAGGTTATCCTCTGTTGAAAACAGCCATACATTTCTGCCCGGATCAAGATACGGATACTTCGGTCTTTCTGTAAATGCAACATACAGTGTCTCTGCTTTCTTAATCGCATCGACAACACCCCAATAAATAATCTGCTGCTTAATCGGGAAATGAATTGCCTTATATTTCTCATCTTTTTTTGCAATCTCTGTGTTGAAGTAAATATAAGTAAGCTCGTCCAGGCTCAGATCTCCAATCTCGTCATCTGGCATTTCCTGTGATACGACGAACTTTCTAATTAATTCACTTTGACGTTCTTTTTCTATCATGGCTGTGCTACCTCTCATTCTGCCTGCTGTTGTTTTGTACGAAGCACAATATACAGTACCACTATATATTGTGTCCAATTTTGTTTTCATCGGCATAACTGTAGTTTATTGTAACAGGAAATGCGTAAAACTGCAAGTCTTATTGCTATTTTTATCAACTTTTTGAAAGTTTTGAAAATTCTTGTTGACAAAACGATATTGTTATGATATTATACTTCATGCATTGGGGCAAGCGTCACGATGTCAGATTGTGAATAGCAAGCGGGCGTGGCGGAATTGGCAGACGCGCTAGATTTAGGTTCTAGTGTCAATGACGTGCAGGTTCAAGTCCTGTCGCCCGCACTGTTTTCATAATAACTAATGCAGACAAGTGTATTTGCAGTTGTGGCGGAATTGGCATACGCGCATGATTCAGGTTCATGTCCATGTACTTGGGTAGGGGTTCAAGTCCCCTCAACTGCACTCCTTGGCAGGGGCGAGAGGACTGCTTTTCTTTCGAAAAGCAATCCTCTTTTTCTTTGTTTACAGCTTTGTCTTAAAGAAAGCACAAATCTCATCCCATATCTGCTTTTGGAAGAAATGGATATCTGCATGATCTGCATTTTCAATGGAAAGCAGCGTCACATCACAGCCTGCCTTTTCAAGCTCATCGTGAAGTTCTTCTCCCTGTCCAAACGGCACAGTATGATCATTATCTCCATGAATAATTAAAAATGGCGGCGCATCTTTTGTTACAAAGCTGACCGGGCAGCACGCTAATGCTTCTTCTGGATGTCTCATCACATTTTTTCCTAAAAGAAGTGATTCTGGTGCTGCTGCACACTGCTCTGGATCGCTGTACAAAAATCCGCGAAAATCTGTAGGCGGATACCATGGGCATGCAGCCTGTACGGCACTTGAATATTCCAAATTTTCTCCAACATCATAAATCGGATCATCTGCCAGGGCTGCCATACATGTCAAATAGCCGCCTGCCGACTCTCCCATAACGCCTATACGATCTGGATCAATGCAAAAACGTTCTGCATGTGCGCGCAAATATCTAATTCCTGCCTTTACATCCTGCAACGGTGCCGGATACTTTGCCTCGTTGCTTGTGCGATATTCTACCGATGCAACAACAAATCCCTGCTGTGCAAGGTTAGACAAATAAGCCAAATGCGCAGAACGATCCATCTGAATCCATGCTCCTCCGCAGATCCACACAACACATGGATACTTTTTACCAGCATCCTTTGGATAGATGAGATCCATCTTTAAATCTCTCATCGTGTTTCCAAACCAGGCATCCACTTGTGTGAATGTGATTCCTGTTACTACACAAAACTGCGGCTGTCTTTCTTTTACCTGAATTTTTCTTCTCATTGTCATTTTCTCCTCTCTAAAGTCACAAATTTTATCAAGCATTCCGTTTCACAGTTCAGTACAATATCATCATACATGTTTTTTTATTATGTGCAAGCATATTACAAACTCAAGAAAATATTTTTATTCTTTTCGAAAAATAGAAGCCTATAAATATCAGAATTTCTCCCAACATTCACAGGCTATATATTATAATTCGATCTTATTTGCATATTCTCTTAATATATAGTTCAATGTCTCTTCATTTTCATAAATGACATCATCACACTGTTCCAGAATTTCCTTTGATTTTTCGTCACCTTCTTTTTCTTTTAATAGCAGATATACTTCATATGCCTTGTCCAAATTGTTTTTTAACTTTATCGGCAGAATCGTATTCAAAGCTGCCATTTCTTTTTTAAGATCACCTGTATTTTCCATATTATAAAAATATTGGTCATGTCCTCCATTGCCGACCTCACTTTGATACGTCATTAATTCCGCATACGGTGAGTCCGCCTGTCCTTCTTCCCACAACGACCATATCTGATCCAATTTTTGTTGTTCCTTCGTTAATTTGATTTTATTTTTCTTAAAAAGGCTCAACATAATTCACACCTCTTTTCTTCTGATTTTTTGCAACAAAAAAACCTGAGGAGCATCATCTGCTTCTCAGGTATAAAATCGTGAGACACGCGGGATTCGAACCCGCGACACCTTGATTAAAAGTCAAGTGCTCTACCGACTGAGCTAGTATCCCATCCTGGGCTAGTTGGATTCGAACCAACGTAATGCAGGAGTCAAAGTCCTGTGCCTTACCGCTTGGCGATAGCCCAACGTCGCAGGGACTTAACCTGCAAGGGTGGATATAGGGATTCGAACCCTAGGCCTCCAGAGCCACAATCTGGCGCGCTAACCAACTGCGCTATACCCACCATAGTATAAAACAATTTTCCATAAAAAGGATCGGGGTGACAGGATTCGAACCTGCGGCCTCCTGGTCCCAAACCAGGCGCTCTAGCCAAGCTGAGCCACACCCCGATGTTTTGTTGTTGTCTTTCGTGTTCCTCAAGACATTTATTAGTATATAACATCACAAGCGATTTGTCAACAGTTTTTTTTAAATTTTTTCATTTTTTTCTTCAACTGTTCTTTTGTGCCTGTTTTTCGAACAAATCTGGGCTAACATGATACCTTTTAAGTGTTGTTCTATCCTAGTATTTGCGCCATTTCTAGTTTCTTTTTGACAACAGCGCTTCGTTTTAACATGCTTCCAGTTTACACTGGTTTCCACAATGAAAAGCTTGGCGATATGTTCCCAATCTTGTTTGTAACTGTTGCCTGCGGTGCTGTTTCCGGTTTCCACAGCCTTGTTTCTTCTGGTACATCTTCTAAAACCATCTCCAATGAGAAGGATATGTTAAAAGTTGGTTATGGTGTTATGATTCTTGAGAGTTTGCTTGCTGTTTTGGCACTGTGCGTTGCTGGTGCTGCTGCTTCCGCTGACGGCACTGCCGCTACCGGAACTCCGTTCCAGATCTTCTCCGCAGGTGTTGCCGGATTTCTTGAGATGTTTGGTATTCCTGTTCACATTGCTCAGTGTATCATGACGATGTGTGTATCTGCACTTGCACTCAGTACACTTGATTCTGTTGCCCGTATCGGCCGTATGTCCTTCCAGGAACTTGTTCCCTCCGTTAATCATCATGCTTTGTGTTACCTTCACCGCACTTGTTGAGCGTTTCATTGCTCTTGTAAAAGCATATCAGGCTGGAACAGCCGTATTCATGGTTGAAGGACTTCAGTTAATTATCGCAGTTCTTCTGATCATCCTTGGTCTTACAATCGTACTCCATTCCGGAAAGCGTCTTGTAAGCAAGGAAACAAAGAAAGCTTAAAATTTAAGCCAGGGAAAAGTCTGCTAATATATCCAGACTCTTCCTTGGCTTTTTTATGTTAAACTATCACGAATACCATCCTGCGGCAAGTACTTCCACAGTTCCTGTCCAAAAGTCAATTGCAATTGTCACCATATTAAAGTTTCTTCCCTGTCCAGTCCAGTCATTTTTATCTGGTCCTAACTGCAAATAAAGTTTGCTGCCTTGTGCGTGATCTAAGAATGCAAAACCCACATTTTTAATCACACAAGCTGTCTCTTTTTCTCCTGTCAAATAAGAAATCCGCTCTATTGCCACTCCATCTCTAACTGGTGTGGTGCTGATTCCATAGGCATAGCTATCTGATGTACACAATTGTCCCCAATCACAGTCCGCGTCCAGCACCTTCATATTATCACTTGCATCCGATTCACCGATATCGTAGCGCCACAGTGCACCATATGACTGATAAATAAAGTTCCCAGCCGCTTCATAGGAACGCTCGCTTTCCTCATCAAATGCATAGCGTATCTCATGCGCATTAGCAAGCGTCTGTACGTCTGCACATGCCAGATGATCATCTTTTGTTCTCATATATACCTGATTTTCATACACATCAAACGCATATATGTACTGATCAGATTGTGTCAATACAGTTCCATTCCAGTCCAATACCAAAAGACCATCATAATTACCAACATAAATCGCATCCTGCGTCAGAAGCCAATAACCCGGACTGGCACCGCCGCTTATATGCTCATCCATCTTTTTGTATTCAAACAGCCTTCTGTCATCTTCATACATGACATACGTATCCTCATATTGACTATAATCTTCGCTTGCCACACTGTTTTCACATACAAGTCTGTATTCATGATTTTGATACCAGGCGCATATACTTCCTTCATTTGCATAGCTAATACTCTTGTCAAATCCGATATTTCCAAAAATTTCGCCATTTTTCTCATAAAAAGCGCCCATCTGCACGGCCGATGCCTCCGCATCATAAGATGTCAGTTCATCTGATGCATTGTATTTTACAACAGCAGTATCTGCAAAGCTGCTCAGACCAATTCTGTCATTGATCTTTGCTGTGTACATTTCTTTCTCTTGCTTTTGTAGGCTGATCTCTTTTTCTACAACAGACTTGTTATCTGATCCTGTCCCTGCCTGCTGCTCACTGTCCAAAAAACTAATATTTGCAACTTCAACTGCATTCAGGCATCCAGAATCAAAATTTTGAGGCTGAACTGTCCCATTGTACCATGCCATCTGATCAAAATAAGACTGCAGATCTGTACTTGCAAAGCGCCGTCCATGACGCGCATATATCTCATTTTTTGCAATTCGAATATCCTCATTTGACAGCATATAAATATCAGACCACTCAAGCAGTCTCTCTGAACTGTCCTCAAATACCTTATAGTCCAATTTCTGATAATCTGACTGCTGTTCCTGATTTTTCTGTGTTTCCTGTGCCTGCACCGTCATCACGCGCATAGGTGCTGCTCCAATCATAAGTCCAATCGCTGTCACTGTTATCGCTCGATATACCTGAATAGAAAGCTTTGATCGTCTCTTCATATTTTTTCTCCTTTCTACAAAACCACGGTCGTTACTCTATATTCAATATATCGTATTTTTTCTGTTTATGCAAGTAAAATATTAGCTTATCCGTGAACTGTAGCTCTAATGCTCCACGTGAGCGCTTTCGCCATCCTTATGTCCACATCTTTAAAGTGATTTCCCTGATTCCACTCAAGAATTGTATTGATTCCACTATCAGAAATAGTTTCATATACACTGCGTATCGCATGGCCTACTGTTGCCATAACAGGATTTCTTGTTTTTTCTTCACGATCTCCAAGACTGAGATAAACTGCTTTTGCTTTTATATTATTTTCTTTTATATACTCGGTAAACCCCGGAAACCAGACGGATGGAGACGCTGCTGCCACTTTGCTGAAGCGGTCAGTCTTTGTTGCTGCCCACAGAGCAAATAACCCTGCAAGCGAATATCCGCCAATGATGCAGGGCTGTTTCTTTTCTCCTATATATGTAAGAACCTCGCTCAGTGTTTTGGCTGCATTTTCTCCAAAAGATTCGCTTTTGAAAACAGCTGGTGCTTTCCAAGGTGACAAATCCCGATTCCAGTCATCCACTTTACATGCAATAAGGCATAATTCATCCGAAACTGCTTTCTGAATCAGATCAAATTCGTGATCAATCATTTCAATATCATGATCACCAATCATCTGCAAAATAATAAGCGATGCATTCGGATTTCCATATTCAAAAACATCCATAATAATAAAATTCCTAACACTTTATTTTTCTCCATGCTTCACACAGCCGTTCAAGTGACCATGCTGCATTTGCCGGACTTGTTGATGGCAAAACAACAGCTTCCATCCCTGTAAGTGGAAGCTGATATTTTTTATATAATTGCCCTGCCTTGCTGCCGTTTGCATAGATTTGTTTTATATTTGATGCATCAAGTATCTTTCTTAACTCTGTCGGCTCAACATTTTTAATACTGCTGTCACTTGAGCCCTTAATATCGCAGCTTTGAATTACGTCCCATATGGCAATATGATGCCTAAGAAGCAAATGCTTCTTCTCATCTATTGTTTCTGGTATCGGTTCCTGAAACAATGCTGCCAAAACCTTCCAAAAGCGATTTTGCTTATGTCCATAATAAAAATTAGTTTCTCTGGATTTAACTGATGGCAGCGTACCTAGAATTAAGATCTGTGATGCACTGTCAAAAATCGGCTCAAATGAATGCACAATATGTTCGTATTCCATTTTTTCCTTCCATTTTTACAGCTGCTCTTCACTTCTTTCATTATTATAATAGTTATCTAAGAAGGAATATGTCTTTCCATGTGTTTTGTAGCCCGGCATAGTGTCAAGGCTTACTGCATGGATACTGTTGAAAATACTTTTGTCAATCAGTGGATTATCCTTCTTTAACTGGCGAATCAGCATCTTTATCTCCTGACGCTTTGACATTCCGCCTTCATTATTATTTAAAGTATAATTTTCTGTAAAGCGACAGGCACACTGAATAAATTCTAATCCATTGTAATTCATCCATGCAATAATATCTTCCTCATGAATGCAATACATCGGACGTATCAACTCCATGCCCTCAAAATTTGTGCTGTGCAGCTTGGGAATCATTGCCTTTAACTGCGATGCATAAAACATGCCTATCAATGTTGTCTCTATTACATCATCAAAATGATGACCTAGCGCAATTTTATTGCATCCAAGTTCCTTAGCCTTGCTGTACAAATAACCACGGCGCATTCTTGCGCACAAATAACATGGTGACTTATCCACACTATTTGCAACATCAAAAATATTCGTTTCAAAAACCGTAATTGGAACATTAAGTATCTTTGCATTTTCCTCAATCTTTTTACGATTTTTTTCATTATATCCCGGATCCATAACCAGAAAGGTTAATTCAAATGGAACATCGCCATAGCGCTGAAGCAGCTGCATCAGCTTTGCCATCAGCATAGAATCCTTTCCGCCTGATATACAAACTGCAATCTTATCATTTTCCTGAACCAGTTCGTAATTCTTTACTGCCTTAATAAATGGATTCCACAGCTCTTTTCTATATTTCTTCATGATGCTGCGTTCAATATTCTGGCTTGGTTCGAGTAATTTTCCCATACTTTTTGTCATTCCTTTTCTACATAATAAATCTCAATTTTCCCTTATAAGCTATTTACAGCTGCCTCTAGTTGCTCAAATGCCTGCTTTAATACAGAGCGTGGACATGCAACATTAAAGCGTTCAAAGCCCTCTCCGTCAGGTCCAAACATTGCACCGCTGTCCAGCCAAAGATTTGCCTTATTTTCGATCAGATCCTGCCTTTGTGCCTCTGTCAGACCAAACGCACGAAAATCAATCCATAAAAGGTAAGTACCCTCTGGTTCAATCATAGTAAGCTTTGGAAGCCTTGTCTGAATAAATTCACGCACAAATGCAATGTTATCTTTCAGATATTCCTTTAACTGAGTCAGCCATTCTTCACCGTACTCATAAGCTGCCTGACACGCCTCTAAGCCCATCACATTAACCTGACTGTAGCCAGCTGCATCTACTGCCTTTTTAAACTTAAACCTAAGTGTCTCGTTTGGAATAAAGATGTTTGAAACTTGAAGACCAGCTAAGTTAAAAGTTTTACTAGGTGCCGTGCATGTAATGCTTATGTTTGCAAAATCGTCAGATAAAGATGCAAACATCAGATGCTTATTCTCTCCCCATGTAAAGTCGCTGTGAATTTCATCGCTTACTACAATTACTCCATAGCGGATGCAGATTTCTCCAATCTTTTCTAACTCCCATTTTTTCCATACGCGTCCAACTGGGTTATGCGGACTGCACAGTAAAAACAGCTTTACATGATTATCGCGAATCTTCTGTTCAAAATCGTAAAAATCAATTTCATAATGGCCGTCAGTCAGCTTTAGCGGGCTATTTACTATAACACGCTCATTATCTGCAATTACCTCACTAAATGGGTAGTAAACAGGCTGCTGTAATAAAACTGCCTCACCTGGCTTTGTGTAAGCGCGCACTGCCGCTGCAAGTGCAAAGACAACACCTGGTGTCTTGATCAGCCATTCCTTCTGAATTTTCCATGAAAAATGCTTTTCATACCAGCCTAAAAGTGCCTGAAAATACGGCTCCTTAGCATCACTGTAGCCATAAATTCCATGCTCAGTGATTTTTCTAAGACGCTCACTGACCTGTGGCAGTGTTGGAAAATCCATATCAGCTACCCAAAGAGGTAAAATACCTTCGTGTCTGCCACGCTCTTTTGCAAAATCATATTTTAAACAGTCTGTACCTTTGCGGTCTGTAATTTTATCAAAATCGTATTTCAAATTGAAACCTCCACATCTTGTCTGCTCTGTCTTGTCAAATCATCACTTTATATCAGTCTTCTCCATTTAATGCCTGATCAAGATCAGCGATCAAATCATCTACATTTTCGATTCCAACTGAAAAACGTAGGAAGTCTTCGGTGATTCCAAGACGCTCTCTTGTCTCAACTGGAACATCTCCGTGTGTTTGAAGCATAGGATAAGTCATTAATGACTCAACTCCGCCAAGACTCTCTGCGTAGGTAATAAGACGAATACGCTCAAGTACGCGGCGCGCTGTTGCCTCACTGTCGGTGCGAATAGAAATCATGCTTCCAAATCCAGTCGTCTGCTTCTTATTGATTTCATATCCTGGATGATCCTCCAGACCAATGTAGTAAACCTGCTTAATCTTTTTCTGTGTCTGCAGCCACTTTGCTATTGCAAGCGCATTCTCCTGCTGACGCTCCATACGAATTGGCAGTGTCTTTATGCCACGGATTAACAGATAGCTGTCAAACGGAGCCAGGCAGCTTCCAACAGTTTTGTATAAGTAACGGATTTTTGCTGCAAGATCCTCTCTTGAGGTAGATAAAAATCCAGCCAATGTATCGTTATGTCCTCCTAAAAACTTTGTTCCGCTGTGAATAACAAGGTCCGCGCCAAAACGGATTGGCTTCTGAAAATAAGGTGATAAGAAGGTATTGTCTACGATTAAAAGAAGATTGTACTTGTCTGCAAGACTCTTCATCTTTGCAAGGTCGGTGATCTGCATAGTCGGATTGCTTGGTGTCTCTATGTAAAGAGCTTTTGTGTTGCTCTTTATTGCTGCCTCTGTTGCTGCGGCATCTGCTGTATTTACATAAGTAAAGGTCAAGCCACGCTTCTCACCTGTTGTCTGGAACATACGCACAGATCCACCATACAAATCCTCTGAGCACACGATATGGTCTCCAGACTCAAACAGTTCCATGCACAGCACAATTGCTGCCATACCATTTGCACAAGCTACGGTATCTTTTGCTTCCTCAAGAGAAGTCACTATATCCTCTAACTCCGTTCTGGTTGGGTTGCTCTCTCTTGTATAATTAAAGCCCGTTGTCTGTCCAATACCCGGATGATAAAAAGTTGCTGTCTGGTAGATTGGTGTGCATACAGAACCATATGGATGACCTTCCTCATGCTCATTCTCTCTGTGAATACATCGTGTCTCAAATTTATAATCCATTTTCGTAATCTCCTTCTATATCAAAAGTTTAAACCTTTTAGTACTATTTTACTCGTACAATTCCTTTAAATCATACCTTTTTTCTAGGTTATTGTCTATAAGAAAAAAGTAATAAGTCGCTATAGGAATATTCTATAGCGACTTACTACAATAAATACGCATCAAAGATTAAGTAAAATCAAGTCTGCCACAGACGCAAGCAGCAAAAATGCAACACTTATCATCAGAACAACTGTCTTTAAACCAATTACGCTAAAATGCTGTCTCCATCCATTCTTTGCTTCTTTTTTCTCATCTGCATTTTCTTTTTTTCCTTTTGCAAGAAGCATTCCTGCCACCAGAAAAAGACCAGTTGCACCAATCAGCAAAAGACCGTCCTTTACAACTTCAAAGCCGTTTACTATCTGAAAACTGCCAAAGAGAAATCCACATGCAAATAAAATGACAGCTGTGGCTGCTGCGGCTGCAACTCCGATTATAAATGCCTTTAATACATCTAATGCGACCTTCTTTACCATCTCTTTTCTACTCAGTGTCATACGCATTTTCCTGTCTCACATCCATTTGATGGATCGCAAATATGACAGGCAACGAAATGACCTCCGCCAATATCACGAAGCTTTGGCATCTCCTGTCTGCAGATTGGCATTGCGCATTTACATCTTCCCTGGAACTTACATCCTGCCGGGGAATTGATAGGACTTGGCACTTCACCTTCAAGACGAATCTTTTTAGCATCTCTTTCCTGCTCGATCTTTGGATCTGGAATCGGAATTGCTGACAGCAATGCTCGTGTATACGGGTGCTGCGGATTTGCGTACAGCTCCTCAGAAGTGGTCAGCTCAACTAAGGTACCTAAATACAATACTGCAACACGGTCTGAGATATGCTTTACCATGGACAGATCATGGGCAACAAATAAATATGTTAATCCCATGCGCTTTTGCAGGTCAATCAATAAGTTTACGATCTGTGCCTGAATGGAAACATCAAGCGCTGAAATTGGCTCATCAAGTACAAGAAACTCTGGCTCTACTGCAAGCGCGCGTGCAATACCGATACGCTGTCTCTGACCGCCTGAAAACTCATGAACGAAACGATTCGCATGCTCTCTGTTTAAGCCGACAAGCTCCAAATAATGATAGATGCGCTCATTTCTTTCCTTTTTGTTTTTAGCCAAATGATGAATATCAATTCCTTCTCCAATGATCTCAGCAACTGTCATACGCGGATCAAGAGAGCCATACGGATCCTGGAAAACCATCTGAACAGACTTTTTGTAATTCTGTTTTTCCTTTCCAGTCAATTTCTGCGGATCCTTTCCTTTAAACAAAACTTCTCCATCAGTTCTGCTGTACAATCCGATACAGGTTCGTCCACATGTGGTCTTTCCACATCCAGACTCTCCTACCATGCCGAGCGTTTCTCCCTTGTAGATCTCAAAGGAAACATCGTCAACGGCCTTTAAGGTAGCATTTTTGCCTACCTGAAAATATTTCTTTAAGTGGCTCACTGAAAAGAGCACTTCTTTTTCGTTGTTCATATTCAATATTCCTTTCGACATGCTTGAGCTTAGAAACGTCAAGCTTCTCCCGGCATCTCCACCTTTGGTGCTAATGGGTGATGCAGCCAACAGCTCGCCTCATGTCCATCACCAAACTCTGTAACCTCAGGCATCTGCTCTTTACAGATTTCCATGCAGTACTCACATCTTGTACAGAATGGACATCCAACTGGCGGGTTTAACAAATCTGGCGGTGTTCCTGGAATTGATGCAAGTACCTGCTTATTCTCAAGGTCAAGTCTCGGCACAGAACGAATCAATGCCCATGTGTACGGATGTCTCGGACGATAGAAAATATCCTCGCAGTTTCCGCGCTCTACAATCACACCGGAGTACATAACAGCAATCTTCTGCGCAATATTTGCTACAACACCAAGATCATGTGTAATCATGATGACTGATGTGTTATGCTCTCTTTGCAGTTCCTTAATGATATCAAGGATCTGTCCCTGTATGGTTACGTCAAGCGCTGTTGTTGGCTCATCACAAATCAGGATCTTCGGGTCACAGGCAAACGCAATTGCAATCATAACACGCTGTCTCATACCGCCTGAGAACTCATGCGGATACTGACGCACACGCTTTTCCGGCTCAGGAATACCAACTTTTTGAAGCATTCTTACTGCTTCCTTCTTTGCCTCATCCTTTGTCATATGCTTATGTGCCATCAGATTTTCCATGATCTGCTTTCCAACACGCATGGTTGGATTTAATGAAGCAAGTGCATCCTGGAAGATAATTGCAACCTCACCACCCTTATATGCCTGCCACTGCTTCTTATTATAATTAAGTATATTATCACCGTGATATAAAATCTCGCTGCCCTGCTTGATCTCGCCCTGTGGTCCTTTAATAAGACCCATAATGGACTTTGCTGTAACAGATTTTCCACAGCCAGACTCACCTACAATGGCAATTGCCTCTCCTTCTTTCAAATCAAAGGAAACACCACGCACGGATTTTACTTCGCCTGCATAGGTATGGTAGGACACTTTTAAATTTTTCACTTCTAATATCTTATCATTTTTCTGGTCACTCATAGTTTCTCCTTTGTCTTACTGGCGAAGTCTCGGGTCAAGTGCATCACGCAGTCCATCGCCGAGCAGGTTAAATGCCATAACGATTACACATAAAATCACACACGGCCAAATCAGCTGTGTTGGGTAGAAATCAAGTGTCTGCTGTCCCTGTGAAATCAAAACGCCAAGACTGATCTCTGGTGCAGTCAGACCAATTCCAAGGAAACTAAGTCCTGCCTCAGTGAAGATGAATGCCGGAATGGAGGTAGACATATTTAAGATCAAAATTCCAAGCATATTCGGCACATAATGCTTTAAGATAATACGTGATGGCTTTGCACCAAGTACCTCTGCCGCATATACATACTCTGATTCCTTTAACTGCTTAATCATACCACGAACCTGTCTGGCAGTACTGCACCATGCAGTAATACTAAGTGCAACGAGAAGAGCAAACAAATTGTTGCCAAGAACCATCATGATCAAAATGGTGATCAAAAGACTTGGCAGAGAATTGATTACCTCGATGATACGCATCATTACGTCATCGATCCAACCGCCAAAATGTGCCATTGCTGCACCATAAAGTGTTCCTACAATCAGCTTTAATGCTGTTGCCACAAGCGCAATAATGATAGATGCTCTTGCACCCATCCAAACACGCGAGAACAAGTCACGTCCCAGATAATCAGTTCCAAACCAGTACTTTGCGCTCATTCCCTGATTCTTCTCTTTTACATTCTTTGAAACAAAATCGTAGCCTCTAATATATGGTCCAACAATAACCATAATTAAAATCAGTCCAAGCACGACAAGTGATGCCATTGCAACTGGATTTTTCTTCAATCGTCTCCATGCATCCTGCCAGTAAGAAATAGTTGGGCGGTCAATACGCTCTGCTTCTTCTTTTGTATAGCCAACCCTTTTAAATTTATCAGCTGTAAGCATATGTTTCCTCCCTTATTTACTTCTTTTGCCTGGCATCTGGATTCTCGGATCGACAAATACATATAAGATATCCGTAATAAAGATGACAGCGATATACAGAATTGACAGCAACACTGTTTCACCAAGTACAATTGACAAATCCTGATTATTTACGGCAGTTACATAATACTGTCCGATTCCCGGAATTGAGAAAATACTCTCAATAAAGAAGGAACCTGTAATACACATAGCAACAGACATTGGCAGCTGCGTCATAACTGGAATAAAAGAGTTACGCAGGATATGCTTACGAATGATTGCAGATTTGCTTAAGCCCTTTGACTCTGCTGTCAGTACGTAATCCTGATTTACAACATCCAGCATAGAGGTCTTTAAGAGTCTCGTGTAAGTTGCAATATAGGAGAAACATCCTGTCAGAGTTGGAAGAACAGTATACTTCCATCCTCCAAACCACAAATCCTTTCCCTCTGGCCATCCGATTGTCGGAAACCATCGAAGATTACCTGCAAAAACCTTCTGCAAAAGCAGTCCAAATATCAAATGCGGCACTGAAATAAGCAATACCGACAAGCCTACAATCAAGTAATCGATGAAGGTTCCTCGCTTCATCGCCGCCACAATTCCAAGCAATAAACCAAGTGTTACACCAAGTAACATCTGCTGAATACCAAGTCTTGCAGATACTGGAAGCTTTGTCTTTAACAAGCCTGTTACTGTCTGTCCGGCATATACGAATGATTCACCAAAATCACCCTTACACATTTTCTTCATTGTTATTAAATAACGTTCCATTACCGGCTTATCCAGTCCGTAGCGCTGGTACAAAGCAGCTCTCGTCTGTTCCGGCAAATGGTCTGCCCTCTGGGTTAACGGATCTCCTGGAACCGCCTCCAGCAGGAAAAAGGTAGCTGTTGCAATCAAAAAGACTGTCAAAATCAGCTCAGCAAAACGCCTGATTAAATATCTACCCATAGCCTTATCTCCTGTTCTTTTTTATTATCATTACGAAAAGGAAGGGACCCGAACAACGAGCCCCTCCAAACTTTTGGGTTTACTTTTGTAAAACCGTAATTTTAAGCATTACCTTCTACTAATTGCGCTCTATTACTGATTTTTTCCATCGATGTAAGTCCAGATAAACTCAGCACTTGCACCAAAAGAGGAAGTACGATAATCCTTAACCCAGTTCTGAAGCAGAACCTGCTTTGTAGCATAGTAGATTGGTGCAAATGCACAATCATCTAATAAAAGAATCTGCTCCATCTGCTTATAGATATCAAGACGCTTATCCATATCAGTCTCACCAACAAGCTGATCTGCTAATGCATCATAATCAGTGTTGCTGTATCCACCAAAGGACATACCGTAAGCATCAGTATAGTTAGTATATAAGAAGTCAAGCGGATCATTGTAATCTGAATACCAGCCGCCAAGGAAGAAGTCATAATTTCCTTCATTTCTGTCTGCGATGAACAGGGAATTATCACCAGCTACACTTAACTCAACAGTAAGTCCAAGTGTCTCTTCCAGAGACTGCTGAATGTACTCTCTCTCTGCCTGTACCTCAGTTGTGGAACCACTTGTCAGATAAGTCAGTGTGATATCTTCGATTGGAGTCTCTACGCCTAACTCATCAAGACCTTCCTGGAACAAAGCAACGATCTTATCTGGATCACCAACATACTCATTGTACTCATCCTCAATGACCTCGCCTACCTGAGAACGATAAGAAGAACCATTGAATGTGATAGCCGGTGCTACATAGCTGTATGCCGGATTGTATCTTCCATAAACAGCATCGATCATCTCTTCACGGTCAATACTGTAGGAGATTGCCTTGCGAATCTTTACATTGCTCATCAATCCGGATGTACCACCGTTAATAAAGTTGAAACGAAGTCCAATTGTTCCCGGATAATCTGTTACCATGTACTGATACTTGCCTTCTTCTGCTTCCTTTTCAAACTTAATTGCATAGTCACCAGTTGGCTGATACTGATCTAACTCACCATTCTCAAACATGGTAGCTGCTGTAGACTCCTGTGCTACAATGTACCAGTTGATTGTATCAAGATGTACATTCTCTGCATCCCAGTACTCAGCGTTCTTTGTCCATACCATCTTATTGTCTACAACCATATCAGTCATGCAGAATGGTCCGTTATAT
Source organism: Anthropogastromicrobium aceti (assembly GCF_020687335.1). NCBI lineage: Bacteria > Bacillati > Bacillota > Clostridia > Lachnospirales > Lachnospiraceae > Anthropogastromicrobium > Anthropogastromicrobium aceti. The sequence goes on along the minus strand of NZ_JAJEQN010000042.1, from coordinate 4,064 downwards.
ACGCAAAGTGTCCAATCCTTACCCCAGTTATCGCCAGCTGCCTCAGCCAGATCCTCACGTGTCGGATACAGAGGAGTTGCTACTAACTTAGACTCGAATGTCGGGTCTGCTACCTTTAATGTAACTTCGAAGGTATAATCATCAACTGCTACTGCCATAACGTCATCAGCAGAACCTTCGCCAGAGTTGTACTCTTCTGCTCCTACTACATTATAGATGAAGGATGCATAGTCATATGCATAATCTGGGTTTAACAGACGCTTCCAGCCATACTCATAATCATGAGCAGTAACCGGAACACCATCAGACCACTTTGCATCCTCTCTTAAATGATAGGTGTAAACAGTTCCATCATCAGAAATATCAACGCTCTCTGCTCCTGCTAAGATGAACTCATCTCCATTCTCGTCTGCTACATCACGGTATAATCCCTCATAGCAAGCTGCCATCATCCATCTCCAGCCCATGTCCTGAACATCGTAGTTGTTTCCGAAAGCAGTTGTTCTTACATTGATTACCTGCTCATCAGTCAGCTCTTTAGCTGCCTCATCTGCAAATACGGATGGTGCAAATGTTCCAACAGTCATAACGCCTGCCAGTAATGCTGCACACATTTTCTGTATTTTTCTCATTTTTCTCCTCCTTGAATGTAGTGAAGTATGCTAGCCATTATACCTCTTTTTTCAAAAAATGTCCAATGGTTTTTATGCAATTTTCAGGATTCCTAAAGCATTTGCTATTCTCATTTTTCGTCCTGTTTTGTGCTTGCGTTACACCCCCCCCCGCATTTAAATCTTCCTGCAGTGTGTCCTGAATATCAACTAAACACTCTAACAGAAGTGGATTAAAGGTTCCGCACTCACCTGCAAGAATCATTTCCATAGCTTTCTCATGGGAATATGCTTTTTTATAAACACGATCACTCACAAGTGCATCATAAACATCAGCAAGTGCAACCACCTGCGCACTGATAGGAATATCGTCACCCTTTAAACCGTCTGGATAGCCCTTTCCGTCATAGCGCTCATGATGCCAACGGCAAATCTGATAGGCCATCTTTACAAGCGGCTCGTTTTTATAGACCTCCATATCTTCAAGCATTCGCGCACCGATCAATGTATGCGTTTTTATGATCTCAAATTCGTCTTTTGTAAGTTTTCCTGGTTTATTTAAAATCTTATCATCAATACCAATCTTTCCAATATCATGCAAAGCAGACGCTGTTGTAATTAAATATCGGTCAGAATAGCTTAAGTGATAGCGATCTGTCTTTTGAACGAGACATTCAAGAATCTTTTCTGTCAGTCGATTTATATGAAGCACATGCATGCCGCTCTCGCCATTTCTAAACTCCACAATATGGCTAAGAATCGTGATCATCATGCGGTTGTTTTTTTCTTTCTCATAAATCTGATCACCGATAAGTGTAGATAATCTGCGCTGCTTTGCATATAGCTTGATCGTATTAAACACGCGCTGGTAAACAACCTTTGCATCAAATGGACGACTGATATAATCTGATACGCCAAGCTCATATGCACGACGCACATACACATCGGAGTCCTCACTTGAAATCATAATGACAGGGATATCCTCGATTAAATGCTTACGTTCCATAACATTAAGCACTTCAAATCCATCCATCTTTGGCATAACAATATCCAAAAGAATAGCAGAAATACCCGTTCCATACTGATCTAACAGCTGCAGACATTCCTCACCGTTTTCAGCCTCTAAAATTCTAAAATCATTACCGAGCATATCAGAAAGAATCTCTCTGTTCATTTCTGAATCGTCTACGACAAGAATTTGCTGACGCACTTTTTCTTTTTTTACCAGATCAGTATTTCCATTGGCGTCCACAATTCCTTTTTCCGTTACTACTGTATTTTTTTGATTTTTTGCCTGATACATCAGACGATCTGCCTTTTCCACTACCTTTTCAAGCATCTCATTGTTGCAGAACAAACCTCCAACACTGACAGACAGATGTATCGTTGAATAGCCTGGAACATCTGCTGCAAATACGCGCTCCCTAATTTCTCGAAGCTTCTTGACAAACGTATCCTCATCAATTCCTGGAATCAGAAGTAAAAACTCATCGCCTCCATAACGCACTATGCTGTCTGTACTTCTAACACAGCTTCTAATCTGTTTTACAACTGTCTTAAGAACGGCATCGCCTGCCGAATGACCAAAAGTATCATTATAAATCTTAAAATCATCAAGGTCAATCATTGCAACGCCCTGTATATTAACGGATGTCTTTAATTCTTCCTCGTAATAACGTCTGTTATATGCACCTGTTAAAACATCACGATAAATTCTGTCATCAAGACCAAATATCTGATTTACAAGCTTATCACTCTCACTTTTATCAATCAGTGTCTCTAAATCTAACTTTTTAAGCATTTCAATTACATATGGAACACCATCAATTTCCACATATTTTGAAAACACCTGATAAAGCACAGAATCTAAAAATTCAAGCTTTGTCTTTTCTGCCTTATCACGAAAGGCAATCGCTGAAATACAATTCTCACAAGGCTTGTTTTTTCCCCAGAAACAATAACAGGAACAGTCAGTTTTTGATGAAGGCTTTCCTGATGCCAAACACTGAATCTTATTTGCATCCACAAGACGAACAATTGTAAATACTTTTCTTAACTGTTCCATCTCTTTTTCTGCTTCTTCTGCTGTCAGCTGATATTCTGCTTCCATACCTGTTTCCTCCGCTGTGTATCATTTCTGGTACATATTTTTTCTTATTGCACTATTAACTTGATTCTACCATAAAATATTTATTTTGGCTACAAAAAAGTGCAGCACCTTTTAGACGCTGCACTTTTGATTAATAATTTTGTCGATTATTATGGTCTCTGACCCATACCACCCTCAAGTGTAAGAGTCTCACCATTCATATACTTGAAATCTGGGGATGCTAACTGTACGCAAACACGGCCGATTTCAAGCTCTGCATCACCAAAATGACCTGCCGGCGGCATCTTTACATTTGCCTTAAATGCGTCTGGATATGCCTTCTCAAACTGCTCTAACTGTGCAGTCCATGCAAGCGGGCAGATTACATTTACATTGATTCCATCCTTTGCCCACTCTGTAGCTGCTACACGAGATAAGCCACGGATACCTTCTTTTGCTGCTGCGTATGCGCACTGTCCATAATTTCCAAACAGACCTGCACCTGATGCAAAATTGATTACAGAGCCCTTAGACTTTGCCAGATATGGGTAGCAAGCCTTCATGTAGTAAAATGCTGCATACAGACCAGAGTACATAGCAAGATTGAACTGCTCAGTTGTATGATCTGCAATAGAAACACCTGATGCAGATGCCTGTGCATTGTTAATCAACACATCAATACCGCCAAACTCCTTTACAGTTTCCTCTACAACCTTATTTACAACAGCCTCATTGTCTGCTCCTGCATTAACGTCTGCCTGCATGATCAGAACCTTGATGCCGTAAAGACGCTCTAATTCTTCCTTCGCGTCCTCAAGCTTCTTTACATTACGTCCTGTAATTACAAGATTTGCTCCCTCTTTTGCATAAGCAGTTGCAATTCCGTATCCGATGGAACCGCATCTTCCATCACTTAAAACAGCGCGTCCTGCTCCTGTAATGATGGCTGTCTTACCTGTTAAAAATCCCATTGGTTCTCCCTTCTTGTCTGTGTTTTGTTTGACTTTTGTCTGCACAGAACCTGTATATCAGTATCTTATCATATTCAAACAGTAATCACAAGACTATTTTTTCAACCACTTCTGCAGCACATGACACACAAGTTCCATATCGACTGGCTTTGTGACAAAAGTCGTGCGGGAAAGCCAAGAAACTTTTTGCAATTATCGGACAATGATGTCGAATTTTGTCGAAATGTTGTGCAGGCAACTGCTCGTTTTGTGCTTGTGTCCTTGTGTGTTGTATGATATACTGTTTATATCAACAAAGAACATATATTCATATTCGCAGTTAAAGGAGGGCACATATGCATACGGTACAGCTTCTGTTAAAAACATCTAAATACGAACGCCATGAAATCGATC
>NZ_JAJEQN010000041.1:0-32521 GCF_020687335.1 Anthropogastromicrobium aceti | reverse complement strand
AATTTCTCAATGTGCAAGTTCAAAGAATGTGATTTTTTCCCGATTTAATAGCATAAATTTTTTAATTAAATGTGCCTTTTATGCTGTTAGATCTGTTATATTCAGAAGATATCGACATTAAAGATTTAGAAAAATATTTCTTGGCTTCATCCCAGGGGCAAGCCCTGGGTTTTCGCCTAAAAATTTTATAACAGATCCAAGTGACTCTGGCAAAATAAATTTTGTAACAAGCTGCAGCGGTGTTGCCCCCATTGCCAGTGCAGCTTCTAAAATGCCATTTCCTGTATCGAGAAGGGAATTTTCAAATAAGCGTGTCAAAAGCGGTATCGCGTTTACTGTAAGAGGCACAATTGCTGCTGTTGCTCCAATTCTCGTTCCTATTAAAAACTTTGTAACTGGCATAATTGCAACCAGAAGAACAACAAATGGTGTACTTCTTACAATATTAATTATCACATTGATGATATTATAAATCACCACATTCTGGTATAACCCGCCCTTTCTTGTAAAGATCAGCACGATTGCCAGAACAAATGCGACAATCGTTACAATAATCAGGGCTATTCCAACCATGTATAATGTCTCTGCAAATGATGTTAACAGCTTATCATTTGATATTCCAAGAAATTCTTCAAGTGCCATATTTTTTCTCCTTTGCGTCTTCCTTATTGATTCTCTTTAACAGCTTGATGATCGCTTTTGTCATTTTTGGATCAAGTGCACTAGTTGATTCATCGCTAAGCAAAATAGATGGATCTGTTGCCAAGGCTCTTGCAATTCCTACTCTTTCTGCACAGAAAAGATAAAATTTGTTTTCTTTTTGTTTTCTTTTCTGTTGGTTGAAAGTATAGCAAAAGCCCACGATTTTCATCGTGAGCTTTTATTTTAACTATTTATTTTGATACCAGATTGCTACGTGCTTTGCACTCTCGCAATCTTCAAAAACATTCGTAATCCGCTCATTTTTCTTTGAAAAATGGCTACTTACTCATATTTTTGGCGGGTCAAGAGTTCAAAAAATCTCTTGCAAGCAAGCTTGCATCGGCTTTCTGACCTTTTGACCCTGGTATCATTTATATTTCAGCGTAATAATATCGCTGTCCTTTTTTTGTATCCATATGAAAAAATGATATATCATAAAGTTTCTTTAAATTTTCTTCACATAGACATTCATTTGTATTTCCTGCTGCAATTACCTGCCCATCTTTTAGCATAATCAGACGATCACAATAAATTCCAGCCAGATTGATATCATGAAGCACCATAAGCACAGATACGCCTTCCTGTCTGTTTAATTCCGAAAGCGTCTGCATGATTTCAATCTGGTTTTTAATGTCAAGGCTTGTAATCGGTTCATCAAGAAGCATCCAAGGTGTGGTTTGTGCTACCGCGCGTGCAATCACAATCTTTTGTTTTTCGCCGCCGCTTAAGATAGCAAATTTTTTATTCTTAAGCTTATCTGCTTTTGTGAGCGAAAAAGCGCGATAAACTGCTTCTTTATCACCGATTGAGGTTCCCTCAAATCGTCCCTGATATGGTGTACGTCCTGTCATCACGATCTCCTCTGCCGTAAAGTCTGTCTCAATATCTGTCTTCTGCGGCACAAATGAGAGCAGTCTTGCAAGCTTTTTTCGCGGATAATCGTCAGCCGGCACATCACCAATTTTCATGCTTTCTTTACTCTCTGTTTTTAAAAATGCGAGTACATGACGCAGAAAGCTCGATTTCCCGGCTCCGTTTGGCCCGATAATTCCATAGATGTGACCTGGCTCAAGAGTAAGCGTGATATCTTTTAAAATTGGATGATCCATCCCTTCTGGTGTCCAGGTCAGATGATTGCTTACAATATCTACTGATTTGAGCAAATCCATTCCCGATGCCGATTCTTTTTTATTTCCTTGTCGACTCACGATTGTTTTCTCCTTTTTTGATTTTACGCTGTTCACGAGGGTATTCTACGAAAGCGGCTCGCTGCTAATCTAGATTGTGGACCGTAAACGTTAGAAATTTCTCACGCCAACTTCTTCTTAATTAGCAGAATCAGATATGGTGCCCCGACAATTGCTGTCAGCACACCAACTGGCAGTTCTCCCGGTGCAGTCACTGTGCGCGCTAACGTATCGCAAATCATCAAGAAAAATCCGCCTCCAAGAATCGCCCCAGGCAAAATTCTTCGATAATCATCACCAAGCAAAAATCGTACAATATGAGGAATCACTAGTCCGACAAAACCAATCACACCGCTGACGGAAACACATGCGGCAACCATCACCGATACTACTAAAATCAAAATTCGGCGTATACGCGCTGTCTCGATACCAAGACTCTGTGCCGTCTCCTCACCCATCGCCATCAAATTCAGATCCTTTGACAAGACAATGCAGACACAAAGACAAATCATTTCACAGATAGCCACATAACAAACCTTCACCCACACTGCAGATGAAAAGCTTCCCATTGTCCACAGATAGACTTGTTCGATCTTATCATGATTAAGGGACATAAGAAGTGACATCACAGCTGAAAAAAGTGTACTGATTGCCGTTCCTGTAAGAAGGATACCTATTGTCTTTGCTCCCTTTTTCATGCCTCCAATCAAATATACTAGCATAATTGTTAAAATCGCACCAATAAAAGCACACACACCAATAGTTCCAATCCCCAAAACACTCACCTGTACACCAAAAAGAATAGCAATCGTTGCGCCAAGTGCGGCACCTGAGGATACACCTAAAATATGCGGATCAGCAAGCGGATTTTGAAAAATCCCCTGAAACACGCCTCCCGCTGCCGAAAGTCCTGCACCAACAAGTGCTGCAAGCAAAACTCGAGGCAGGCGAACCTGCAAAATTATATAGCGCTGCATCGTGCTATACGCTGATATATCCACAAATTGGCCTATTCCTGGAATACCAGACAGCGCAAGCTTAATGCTCCCTATTATGCCAATCTCTGCAGATCCAACACTTAGGGAAATGGCAGCTCCCACAAAAAGAAGAGCTGCCATGCAAACATAAATATACAAATATGTTTTTTTCTTTTCCATTACTTTTCTAATGCTGCCTTTACGTAAGCAACCTCATCGGCCTTTGCGTTACAGTTAAATATCTGACCAAGTGTGATTACAGTCTCATCATCTTCTGCATCAACATAGATAACAGGAATATTGGCATCGTCAAACTTTGCCTTTTCCTCAGCAGAATACTCTGCATCTGCAACAACAACTGCCGGAGCCTCTAAAACAACGTCCTCAACACTTTTTTGTTCATACTCGGCATCCTCACTAACTACACCGATTTCCTTTAACAGATCGAAAACTTCCTCGCTTGCAGCGTAAACGCTCTCTGGGCAAGATTCGATATTGTACTCTACAACACCACTTTTTACATTAACCGGATACTCAGTATCTGATGGGAAGCACTCTGGATGAAGCATCTGTGCTAACTCTACAACAGCATCTGCATTTCTCGGTCCCTGACGATCAAGCATGTTAGTATCAATAGTCTCTACAAAACCATTCTTTACTGCACTCAGCTCAGTATACGGATCTGTTGTGCAGAAACCTTCCTCATTATAAGCATTTAAGATAACATACTGCGGATCCTTCTCCAGAAGTGTCTCTGTGGAATATGACCATCCCTCCACATCTGATGCAATGTTGTCACCGCCTGCCGCTGTCAGAATACCATTTACGAAAGTATCTCCTCCAGCTGTATAATCGCCGTACTCACCGTATCCAACTACATAATAAACTGTCGGATTCTCATCAACATTTGCCAGACGATCAGAAACATAGTCCATCTTTGTCTGCATTTCATCAACGGTCTTTTCTGCTGCTTCTTCACAGTTTACAGCCTCGCCAACCAAGCTGATCATATCATAAACGCCTTCCATATCGCCCTCATCATAGAGATACAAAACAGGAACACCAGCATCATCAAGCTGCTTTACTGCATCATCTGAAAAATGAGTAGAGGCAAGAACCAGATCTGGCTCCAGGCTTAAAATTTTCTCAATATCTGCATTTGAAATACTGCCAACAGACTCAACCTCGCTGACTGCTGCCGGATAATCGCAGTAATCGGTTCTTCCGACTAATTTATCACCTGCACCGATTGCATACAGAATCTCTGTCATATTGGGTCCCATGGATACAATCTTTTCAGGCTCCTCATTAATTGTAATTTCAGTGCCGTCTGTTCCGGTTAATGTAAGCGGATAGCTAACCTCGCCAGACTCCTCAGATTCGCCTGCCTCAGATACTGCTTCTGTCGCTGATTCAGACTTAGCTTCGCTGCTTGCCTCTTTTGCTGCCAATACAGATGTACTTGACGCCACAAGTGCTCCACACATAATAATTGCCTGCATCTTCTGATACTTTCTCATAAAACTCCTAACTGCAGATTTTTTCTGCATCACATATTCTTTTGCGCTCTATATTATAACGAACTATGGCCTGTATTTCAAGCAAATTATTTTAAAGGCAGAACTGCAGTGTTCCTCAAATTAACATCTCTGCCGCAAACACAATCACGCAGCATATTACTGCCACTAGAAACATACTTACACCCTTTCTAGCAGCAATGATTCCTGCTATAAGTGCCAGTACTCCTGCAATCGGCACAGCAGTCGTTTCTACAATCGCTGGAAAAGTCATGACAGATAACGTTACATACGGTACATAGAATAAAAATGACTTTAAAAATGGATTTTCAATTTTCTTTCGGATCAGTGTAAGCGGCACCGCGCGCACGGCAAAGGATACAAGCGCAGACACCATGATATACAGATAAATATTATGCTGCATAGTTTTTATCTCCTTCCTGCGTTTCGTCCTTCACTGGAAACAATACTGCGGCTGCTCCTGCGATTACAATTGTCAAGATTATAGTTCTCATACTTGCAGACAAAGTTTTTGTGACTGGAAGCCATGTAAACAGGCCACTGAATACAAAACTAATCAAAACAACACCACCTAAAACTTTGTTTTTCTTTGTAGGCGGAATGACAATTGCTAAAAACATGCCATACAATGCAACGCTAAGCGCACTTACGGCAGAAGCCGGCAGGATATTTCCTGCAACAATTCCTATTGCCGTTGCAGATGACCATGCCGGCAGTGCGAGCGCCATTGCTCCATAAGTATAAAAAGGATTCACATTTCCAGGTCTTGCAATGGAGATTCCAAAGATCTCATCGGTAATGCCAAATCCGACTAATACACGGTGGATAAGCTGTGCATCTGGTGCAAAACGCTGACTTAATGCACAGCTCATCAAAAGATATCTTGCGTTTGTTATAAGGATGACGAGTGCCATCTCAATGTAAGGCGCACCTGCCTCTATTACAGTAAATTCTGCATACTCACCTGCTGATGCATGGTTGAGCATACTTGATAGAAAACCCTGAAACGGGGTTAGTCCTGCTTTTCTTGCCATAATTCCAAGTGAAAATGCAACTGCGAAATAGGCAAGTGCAATGGGGATGCTGTCATACATCCCCTTGCTGAATGCTCTCTTGTTACTCATTGTACTGCTTACTGCCAGCCCTTATCTGACCAGTCATGGTCTTTAATACGCTGATACTCCTCCATGGAAATTTTAAGAATGGTTCCGTGTTTAAAACCATATGGGAACGAAAATGCGGCGTCACTTCTTATAAAGTTTCCACTTGCTAAACTATCTGCGACAAATGGCACATACCCTTGTCCTGCACCCGGCACGCCATAGTAATCTAAGAAAAGACACCATCTGCCATCCTCTAACTTAACAGCTGTTGCTGCCTCATATTTGCCTTCCTCGATGGTCTCCATACTCTTATCAAACGCTTCAATTCTCGTATATGGTCCAGTGATTTCATCTGAACGAAGCAGCAGTATACGCGCTGGATTTTGACCACTCTTAACAAACAGATAGTAGCTTCCATCTTCCTCATAAAGTGCGGAATCTATTATATCATGTTCTTTCCACTCATATAAAATTTCCGGCTTTGAAAATTCTTTAAAATCCTTTGTGCGGCTATAAAAAATTGCTTTTTCACCGTAATTATTTCTTGCATGAGAAGAAGACCAGTGCACAACATAATCTTCTGCCTTTTTATCATAAATAACATCTGGTGCCCACAAACAGCCAAACTGTTCGTCTCCAATCTTTGCAAGACGCTGCTCCGTCCAGTTTACAAGATCATCTGACTCCCATATTGCAAGGCTTTTACTTCCGTTACGACCGATCTCATCCCATGAATGATGATACTGTCCGCGCATTCCATAAGACAAGCTTAAATCTGTTGCCAGAATAACAAATTTTTCCTTTCCAGTCTGTGGATTTTTGCAGCGCACTACAGTAAAATCACGCACTCCCTTATCACCATAATAAGCCCAAAGCACTGGCGCACCGCCGTTTACCTCTTCCCAGTTAAAGCCATCCTTGCTTACACCAAAGTAGACCTGCTCTCCATCCGGCGTTGTCTTCTCTCTAAAATGTACAAATAAATATGCCTGCATCCTTTCATTACCTCCTTGTTTTCACGGGGACAGGGACAGTGGCTTTTTTACTGGGTACACTGACCCTATTCTTATCCCCATTATTTTCCCATTTCTCCTATCATAGCACAGCAAAAATAGAAAAACAATGATGAAAAAACTCCCTCGTGGCTTATTTAAAAGTCATGAGGGAGTGTACTTCACTATTTTTAATTTTTAATTACGTCGATTCTACTAATTACGCTGGAAGCAGGCTGCTTCTCTTTAATGCTATAAAAACAACCTTACCTAATGCAATTGCAATTACCATCTTGAGTAAATCAAATGGGATAAATGGCATTACACATACGCTTAATGCATAGCCTACTGTACACTGTGCCTGGATTACAAACCAAACTGTTCCAAACAGATAAGCAATGGCTGTTCCGGCTACCATACCAACAAAGCTCCAAACAATGTTTCTGTTTGTCTTTTCCAGAACAATTCCGCTGATTAAGGCAAGCAGAATAAATCCTACAAGATAACCGCCCGTCGGGCCTGCCAGCTTTGCAATACCGCCTGTATAACCAGAAAATACAGGAAGTCCAACCACACCAAGAAGCATATAAATCAGATAGCTGATGCAGCCTTTCTTTGCGCCAAGCAGGTAAACAGTCAGGTAAATTACAAGATTCGTAAAAGAGATCGGAACTGCTCCGATCGGGATGGACATTGGTCCCAAAATACACATAAGTGCCGCCATAATCGCACACATTGTCATTGTCTTGACAGATTCATTTCTCATGATTATTTATTTCCTCTCTTACTTTGCTGTTTTTTGAGTCTTCTCATACTCTGGTGTCACATTTCTTCCGATTCCCTCAAGCATTTTTTTATCGCTTCTAATTGTTGCACAGGCAACTGTTGTCAACATATTTCCTGTGATCGTTGCTGATACACCAGATTCAAATGCTAACTCTCCATCATTTGTCAAAAGAGCACGTCCAGCGCCAAGGCGAATATCTGCCTTTGGATTAATATAGCGAAACAAAGCAACAGTACGCAAAATATCAGGTTCCGAGATTCGTTCAAGATTCTCAAGTGGTGTGCCTTTAATTGGCATCAGTGAGTTTATCGGAATTGAGTCGACACCGCACTCAAAAAGACTTACCGCCATATCAATACGATCCTCCCACGTCTCACCCATACCGATAATTCCACCGGAACAGACATACATGCCCTCTTCCTTTACCATCTTTAATGTGGCAATCTTTTGCTCATATGTATGTGTCGTGCAGATCTGTGGAAAATAACGTTTTGAAGTCTCAATATTGTGATGATAACTTGACACACCTGCCTCATGAAGTCTGTGAAGCTGCTCTCTTGTCAGAAAACCCATTGAAGCACAAAGATCAATGCGACATTCCTTCTTCATCGTCTCATACGCGTGAATAGCCTTTTCAAACTCCTCACCTGTAAGTGCCTTTCCTGCCGTAACGATTGAGAAACGATCTACGCCTTCTCTCTCATTCATCTTACAGGCTTCTATAATCTGCTCCTCTGGTAAAAAGCCATATACCTCACAATCTGTGTGATGATGCGCCGACTGCGCACAATACTTACAGTCCTCAGGGCAGCGTCCGCTTCTTCCATTAATGATTGAACAAAGATCTACCTTATCTCCTACAAAATGCTCACGAATTTTATCCGCGCCTTTGCACAGGTCATCTAAATCACAGTCCAGAAAAAAAGACAGATCATCTTTTCTTGTCAGTCTCTTTCCTTCAATAATCTCCTCTGCCAGCTTTTGCATATCCATGTTTTTTCCTCCTCCCGGCAAATTCGAATTGATTGTACTCTTTTTTGTTTTGATTGTCAACCTATTTTTATTTTATAGTTAACATTTCTTTCATAAATAAAGCTACAGTTCACACGTCATGTTACGAAAGCCCGAAGGTGCAATGGCTTTCACGTAACTATTTTAAAAATAAGCAAAGCAGCTTCCTCTTCCAATTGTGATATGGACGATATCTAATCGGCAGATCTATCCACGTTTTCTTGTCTACAATACTTTTGTAATGAGTAAAGGTGTCAAAGCCTGTTTTTCCATGATAGCTTCCCATACCACTCTCACCAAAGCCGCCAAACGGCATCTCGCTTGTTGCCAGATGAATCAGCGTGTCATTTATACAGCCGCCACCAAATCCGATTTTTTCTATTACACTTTTGGCTGCGCACTTATCCTGTGTAAAAATATAAAGTGCCAGTGGGTGTGCCATACTGCGAATTGTATCAACTGCCTCATCAATAAAGTCATATGTCAAAACTGGAAGAATCGGTCCAAAGATTTCTTCCTGCATAACTAAATCTGAAAATGTTACATTATCCATTATGGTCGGCTCAATTTGCAAAGTACTTCGATTTGCAGTTCCGCCAACAACAACCTTTTTGTAATCAATCAGTCCAAGAAGCCTGTCAAAATGTTTCTCGTTAATGATCTTTCCATATTGTTTTCGCTTTAATGGCTGCCTTCCATATTGCTTTTGTATCTGTTTTTTTAATTCATTCACCAGCTCATCTTTTACTGCACTGTCACAGTAAATATAATCTGGTGCAACACATGTCTGTCCGCAATTTAAAAATTTTCCAAATACAATTCGTTTCGCTGCAAGCTTGATGTTGGCTGATTTATGAACGATACATGGACTCTTTCCGCCAAGCTCAAGTGTAATTGGCGTTAGATGAGCTGAAGCGCAGCGCATTACTTCTTTTCCGACAGACTGACTGCCTGTAAAGAAAATATAATCAAAATTCTCATTTAACAGACATGTATTTTCTTCCCGTCCGCCTGTGACAACTGCCACATATTTTTCATCAAAGCATTCTCTTAACATGTGGCTGATAAGCTCACTTGTATTTGCAGAATAAGCACTCGGTTTTACTATAGCCGTATTGCCTGCTGCTAGCGCATCAACTAATGGTTCAAACGTCAGCATAAGAGGATAATTCCAAGGACTCATAATCAGCACCACACCATATGGAGATGGCTTTTGATAGCTTCTTGAATGAAACTGTGCAAGCGGTGTATGTACTGTCCGCTCTTTTGCAAATTTGCGCGTATGCTTTATCATATATGTCAGCTCACTTAAAACAAGTCCTGTTTCACACATATAGCTCTCAAAAGCGGATTTTCCTAAATCTGCACAAATTGCCTGATTGATCTTTTTTTCATATTTTATAATGCATGCTCTCAGTTTTTCTAGTGCGCTTATACGAAACGATACATTCAAAGTCTCACCAGAATTAAAAAAGTCCCGCTGCTTTTTGACTAACTTTTCAATTTCTGTCTGTGTCATGATTATATCTCTCCCCCAAAATTTTCCCCTTTTAGAAAGATAAGACTTACGCCATATACATGATAACAACAAACAATAAATTATTATTTGTTGTTCTTACATTCTCTAGCATCTCCATCAGCTTTGTAAATGGGCCGATATTTCCGCCTATAACGATCTCTATTTTTAATGGCTTGTCCCATGCTTGTAAAATACCGTGAAGCTCCTCAAGCTCACTATTATAATCTGCCGGCATTCCTTTAAGACGTCCGAAACGCTTCAGCGCATCCTCCTCTGTCTTTAATCTTACCAGATCAATTCGTATTTTTTCCATAATCACTTCCTCCAACATTATCCACATTTGAATACAAAACAGCAATCGTGTTTTGTTTATATTGATCTATTATAGCTGTTTTGTGTGTCTTTTTCAACCATTATAATCCTGTATCATCAAACTGTGGAATAAAGCTTTCCTTTGCAGTCTCACCTTCTTGTATAAATCCATTTTCCACACCCAAATCAATTGCATAGTCCACAACCTCATCATATTCCTTCTGCGTGATCGTGCGGCCAAGATTTTTAAAGCGCTTCTCAATTCCCGGCATCGGTGTGTATTGGTTCATAATACTTATATAGATCTGATCACCGTATGTCTCATATAGATAACGAATGGCTTCTTTTGACTCTTTTATATGGCCTGGCAAAATCAAATGACGCACAATCACACCTCGCTTCATCATATCTCTCTCATCAAATTTTGCATCTCCAGTTTGCTTTACCATCTGTGCAAGAGCACGCTTTGCTATCTCTGGATAATCTGGTGCATTAGAATAGCGCGCAGCCATCTCACTGCTTATATACTTAAAATCCGGCAAAAAAATATCCACAATTCCATCAAGTGCCTCAATTGCCTCAACCTTTTCATATCCGCTCGAGTTATAGACAATTGGAATTGTCAATCCACTCTTCCTTGCTCGCTTTATGCTCTCAATGACAATTGGCAGATAATGGCCTGCCGTCACGAGATTGATATTATTTGCCTTTTTTTCCTGAAGCTCCATGTAAATCTCGCAAAGCCTATCTTGTGTAATTGTCCTGCCAGAATGACCAAGCGCAATTTCTCTATTCTGACAATATACACAGCCTAAATTACAGCCTGAAAAAAATACAGCTCCTGATCCCTCATCACCAGAGATGCATGGCTCCTCCCACATATGAAGGGCAGCTCTTGCTGCCGTTATTGTGTTTCCAACTTTACAGGCGCCAAAACCACGCGTACGGTCAGCACCACACTCGCGCGGACACAGCCTGCAATTAGTCCAGTCTATCGTAAAATGCTTATTTTCTTCCATTTTTTTGTCTCCATATTTAACTTTTTCTTACAATTCCCAAAAAGCAGTTGTGTTTCTCCCAAAAAGCTATATGATAGAATTGATTGTAATGATTTTACTTTATTACCACTTACCCATTATAATTTATCATGGAGGTGCTATCATGTATTTTGATGCACATTTTATTTTTAACACCTTCCGATCTCGTGGGGTTTTTATGTTTGTGCTTTGTCTTATGATCCTTTGCTCTGTGCGTCCCTCTTTTGCAGCAGAAGCCGAAGCTACGCTGCAGGCGGAAACTACAGACGATTCTGCTATTGAGGCAGCTGGTATTGTCAGCGAACATGGTCAGTTAAGTGTCTCATCATCTGGATTTGTAGTGGACAAAAATCAATCTGTCTTCCAAATTCAGGGTATAAGTACACACAATTTGGCTTGGTATCCGGAGTATGTAAATGTCGATACATTTCGCAAACTTCGTGATGAGTTCAATATCAACACAATCCGCCTTGCCATGTACACAGCAGAAGATGGCGGCTATTGCGTCAGTGATGACACTGCAAGACAGCAAATGCTTGCCTGTCTGACTTCTGGTATTGAAGCTGCCATACAGTTGGATATGTATGTGATCGTAGACTGGCATATTCTTTCAGATTCCAACCCAAATCTCTACAAGGAAACTGCCCTTTCTTTCTTCGAAAAGATTGCTTCCACTTATGGTGACAAACCAAACATTTTGTATGAGATCTGCAATGAGCCAAACGGTGATACCTCATGGGACGAAATCAAAAGCTACTCTGTTGACGTGATTGACCGCATTCGTATGTATGCACCGCAAAGCATTGTAATTGTTGGTACCCCAACCTGGAGTCAGGATGTGGATATTGCTTCTTCATCTCCAATTGAGCGCACCAATCTCCTTTATAGTCTTCATTTTTATGCGGCAACCCACAAGGAAGATCTGCAAAGCAAGCTGCAGACTGCACTCACAAATGGTCTTCCTGTCTTTGTATCAGAATTTGGCATTACGGAGGCTTCCGGAAGCGGAATCGTTGATACCACAAGCGCTGATACCTGGATGAAACTGTTAAATGAAAACGGCATTGGCTACATTTACTGGAATCTTTCAAACAAAGACGAAACCTGTGCTCTTCTTCGTTCCTCGTGCACATCATTATCCGACTGGACTTTTGATGATTATTCGCCTGCCGGACAATGGTTTTTACAGAATCAGCAAAATAATACTTCAATTTATGACAAAGCAGCTGCCGCTCCAACAGCGGCTGTCGACACTCCTACTACACTTTACGCAAGTGATGATTATTGGAGCTTTAGCAATGGCTGCAATGTTTCTGTAAGCCTTACTGATACCTGGGCCGATACGTCCATGCAGTATGCCTCTTATGATGTAACTGTTTCAAATACATCTTCTTCTGATGTAACAAACTGGCGTTTTCGCATAACCTGGAATGAGGAAATTTCACCAAAGGAATACTGGTCATGTGAAATTGGCGGCTCTGGAAATAATCGTCTTTTCATTCCAGTAGACTATAACACGACCATCCCGGCAGGCTCTTATATCACCTTTGGAATGATCGTGTATGGTGTTCAGTCACCTGAACTGACAAATATCACCTTTGAATAAAACTAGGAGCTTTTTGATGAAATCAAAATATACAAAAAAACAACGTGTTCTTGCCATTTTAGGCATCATACTTTTAGTCGGACTTTATCTCGCAGCGCTTATCGCTTCGTTCTTTAACAGCCCGACTTCACAGGGATTTTTATGCAGTGCTTTATTCTGTACATTCTTTATCCCAATCGTTATCTATCTTCTTCAGTTTTTTGCAAAGAAAAATTCTTCGTCACCAGATGACGACGATAAATCATTTAGGAAATAAATTTCCGATTAAAGGGGTCTTCGGACCTCTTTTTTTTCGATTTTCCGCAATCACTTCATCATCAATATCAATATAATAACGCTCATATGCATTCACTACACGTGTTTCATTATACTTACACTCTCTTTTATAACGTCCTCCGTAATTGGCATGCACATGACCATGTACAAACAAAAGTGGCTTATAACAGTCCATTAAGTCCCTGAATACCTGAAATCCCTTGTGTGGAATGTCATCACCGTCATTTAACTGATATGCCGGCGCATGCGTAACAAGAATGTCAAAGCCATCTTTCTTTCGCAGCTTAAAACGCATCTTATTCACACGCTTTTTCATCTCCTTTTCCGTGAACATGTTACTTCCCTCTTTGTAGCGCATTGATCCCCCAAGACCAAGCAAACGTACACCATGAAACTCAAAAATATCATCTTCAATGCAGATACAGCCATCAGGAGGTGTCATCTCATATTTTGCATCATGATTTCCCCTCACATAAATCACAGGTGCCTTTGTAAATGTTGCCAGAAAGGACAGATATTTGGGATTTAAGTCTCCGCACGAAACAATCAGATCCACATTTTCAAGCATCGACTTATCAAAATAGTCCCACAGCGCCTTCGACTCGATATCTGCAATTACCAGTATTCTCATTCCTACCTCTACCTCTGCTATAATCCAGCGCAGCTATACTTCGCTGCGCCTTCATAACCGCTTTTTCTACTCTTCTATATTATCTACACCCTGAACCTCAACTACAGCCTTTGCATCCTCATTTAATTTGTTCCAATGCGGCAGACTGCCATTCACATTATCGGCCAGCCATCTCATGTTAATAATTTCTTCTGGTGTCAGTGAACGATTGTCATCGCTTTGTACAATACCTTCCTGTGAGTACAGCTCTCCTGAAAACGGACTAAAGCCGCCTTCCATAATCTGATGCTGCATAAACTCAACTAACTGTTTTGTCTTTACTGGAACCTTTGGCGAACAGATGAAATCAACAACACCTGCTGACATTCCCCACCAGTAATTAAGCGCAACACCGTCTGAGCCTGCACTGTCCCATGCACCATTTTGCACTGTCTCTACAAGCTTTTTATAAAGCGCACCCCAGTTCCATATCACAGCTGTCAAATTCTCCGGCTCATCCTTTTCTATATTGACCAGTCCAAAATAGCGTGACGGTGAATTAGGTACAATCATCTCAAGACATGATACAAGATTTACTTCATTTGCCTTAAAATCTTCAAGAATTTCCTGTTTGCTGCGCACCGTCGTCCACTCCAGCTGAATCGTTGCATTTGGATTAACCATCTTCACGCCAATCGCAAATGCATTGATGTTAGCAATCATTCCACAGATCGGATAATCAGCCATATAGCCAATCTTTCCATTTTTACACAATGCTCCTGCTACAAGTCCTGATAAAAATTTTGCCTCAAACAAGCGCGCATAGTAGGTACGAATACACTGATGATTCGTGTCAACAGAACAATTTAAAATCTTGACAGATGGATTTTTTATCGCTGTCTTTATGCTGCCTTCAAGAAACTGCGGCGTTGTTGTAAATATAATGTTGCATTTTTTTTCAATTGCATCATCAAGTGTATTTTCAAGTTCTGCTCCCTGTGAAACATCATTATAAGAGATTGTTTCAACCTTTCCCTTAAATTGTTCCTCAAGATACATGCGTCCAAGTTCATGACCATATATCCATGCAGAATCCTGTGGATTTTTATCATGTACAAATGCAATCTTTAAATACTTTGTTCCTGGAGACAACAGATAATCAAACAGATTTTTCTTTGGTGCCTCCTGTGGCTCTGTCTTAATCTCAGAAGGATTTCCCTTTGCCTGAAGCAAAATCTCATCCCACATCTTTGCAAGCTCTGATTTGATCTGAGATGGTAGCTTTTCCTCCTGATGAGGATCACACGGATATAGCTCCAGATACATCAAAAAGGCATCTGCTGTCGGAATCGGCGGTCGTTCTCCTCCCTTTTCCTTATACACCTTTTCAAAGCGCACATACAAAGAACGAACCTCCATACGGTCATCATCTGTCCATTTATAATCTACTTCAAATCCAAGCTTTTCCAATAAAGTCCTATAGCTTCCAAGCTTACTTAACACAATGTAATTAACCTTAGAGCACTTATAAAATGCCAGAAACTCAAAGTACAGGCGGTTCTCTGGCTCATCTGTCCTCTTTGGAATAATACGAGTTACATTACCCTGCACACTAGGTGCATCGCAAAACTTTAATACACTGACACGCTTATTACCCTCTAATACATAGTAGCGGTTCATAAACTCATAACACTTAATCGGATCATGTATTCCCTCTTCCAAATGGGCATTATAAAGAGCCTGCCACTTGGCTGCAAACTCCGATTCATCATCGAGCAGCGGCATAAAGTTCGGTGCAAATGCAGTACGTCTTCCTGCCGTAAAGGTTCCCACAATCATTTCCGATGGAATGGAACAAATTCCCAGATCTTCCTCTGCCACCACATCCGTATGAGACAAAAGCTCCTCAAGCACCTGCAAATACGGATATTTTCCTTCCGACAGATATCTTGCATAGCTTCTCTCACCCTTTTTCAGCGCCTTCTGATAATCCTCTCTTGCCATATTCAGCCACACACCTTTCTGTTCTCTAAGTCTCTTGCTCTTTGCAACTTTATTTTACATCATTTTATCTGCTGTTACAAGTATTCTTAAGAAAACCTTTCAATCCTTATGAATCCGTGTTTTTTCTTGCTTTTTTTTTAGAAACAAAGTACAATAAAATTAACTTATGCATCAGGAGGACTTATTATGAAAAAATCTCGTTTCATTCCTGCTTTTTTACTTTCTGCAGCACTTTTATCTGGACTTGCAGGATGCAAAAAAGAAACTGAATATTATAATCCAAACGCACAGACCTCATCTGTGACAGAAACACAAACTGAACTGCAAACAGAACCTTCCACACAAGCTTCTACAGAAGAATCTACTGAGGCATCCACTGAGGCTTCTACTGAAGAAAGCACTGAGGCTTCAATCGAAGAATCCACTGCTGTTCCTGTCGTTTCCAAAGAACTTGCTGTAGGTGACATTTGGTATGTAAATACCGATTCCCTTAATATCCGCGATTACCCTTCTACTGAAGGCAATAAAATTGGGGAGCTTTATCGCGGTGAGGAAGTTCGAATCCTTGCTCTTGCAGAAAATGGATGGGTTCAGATTCACAGTGCAACAATGGACGGCTATGTAAAAGCAGATTTTCTTGTATCTTCTCCAGATCAGGTAGATGGTGCAGCGGCAGATGTCGCTGCATCTGCTGCGCCAGCCTCAAACGAAACATCAAATGCAAACACATCTTCTTCAAACGGACATATTGTGTGCATTGACGCAGGTCATCAGCAGGCAGGCATCAGCGAACAGGAACCAAACGGTCCAGGCTCTTCTGTAATGAAGGCTAAGCTTACTACTGGAACAAGCGGCGTAGCTACTGGTCTTGCCGAGTATCAATTAAACTTAGATGTCTCTCAAATGCTTCAACAGGAGCTTTTAAACCGTGGCTATCAGGTTGTGATGATTCGTACAACAAATGACTGCGCTATGAGCAATGCTGAGCGTGCTGTATACGCAAATGAAAGCGGTGCTGAAATCTTTGTCCGCATCCATGCAAACAGCTCCAATGATCCTTCTGTAAATGGCGCTATGTTCTATGCTCCATCATCAGCAAATTCTTATCTGTCTGCTGATGTAATATCTGCAAGCAACACACTTGCTTCTACGATGCTTTCTTTTTATTGCTCCACAACAG
Organism: Anthropogastromicrobium aceti; assembly: GCF_020687335.1. NCBI lineage: Bacteria > Bacillati > Bacillota > Clostridia > Lachnospirales > Lachnospiraceae > Anthropogastromicrobium > Anthropogastromicrobium aceti. Next base: position 15,680 of record NZ_JAJEQN010000041.1, on the reverse strand, counting down.
GTCTTGCAAACAAAGGAGTTCTTCAGGATGATAATATGACAGGTATCAACTGGTGTACTATTCCTGTCACAATCGTAGAAATGGGATTTATGTCTAACCCTGAGGAAGACCAAAAGATGGCAAATCCTGAGTTTCAGGCTGTAATTGCACAGGGTCTTGCAAACGGTATTGACGCTTACTTTGGGAGATAATTGATTATGGCTGTTCAGATCTATTACCAACTGATCCGTGACATCGTAATTGACGAACAGCTGCTTTCCATGCTGCAGCCGCAGCGCAGAAAGCAGCTGTTTTCTTTTCGTTTGGAATCTGATCAAAAACGCTGCGCAGCAGCCGGGCTTCTTCTTTGGAAGCATATTTACAATAAACACCCAGAACGTTTCACCGTCTCTTACAATGCATCCGGAAAGCCCAGTGTAGCAAATGCGCCTTTTTTCAATCTCTCACACAGCAATGACTTTGTCATGCTTGCCGTCAGCGACACGCCTGTTGGATGTGACATTGAAAAACTTCATAAAGCTGTTCTTTCACACCATGTTTTTCATCCAAATGAACTTAATGCACTTTCTAATCTTCCTTCAGGAGATATACAAAACCATGAGTTTCTTCGCCTGTGGACGGCAAAGGAAGCCTTCCTAAAAGCCATAGGCACAGGTATTGATGCAAAAGCTTCCTCATACGATTTTAGTAAAAGCAATACCATCTCTCTCTATGATGGTTCATTTTGGAAACTCGAACATCATACAGTTTGCGATTTTCCTGACTATCTTTCGTGTGTTTGCTATAAATGCTTGCAATAAAAAGAAATATCATTTACACTTTAAGCATTACAAGTCAGGCGTTCACATTACACCTGCCCTATGTTTTATTATTCAGAAACGAGGATTGTTTTTATGACTGCTTATGCTCATCTGTTACTGTATTTCTTTTTCTACAGCTTTGTCGGCTGGATTTGGGAATCCAGCTATGTATCTATTCTCACAAAACGGCTGACGAACCGAGGTTTTTTAACTGGTCCAATGCTTCCGATCTATGGAAGCGGCGCTGTAGTCATGCTCTGTGCCACCTACCCGGTGCAATCGTCCGACATTGGTATTTTTCTGCTTGGACTTATTGCTGCCACAATACTTGAATACGTTACCGGTGTCGTTATGGAAGCACTTTTTCAGGTGCGTTACTGGGATTACAGTGACAAAAAGTTTAATATACAGGGACATATCTGCCTAAGCTCCTCGCTTGCATGGGGTGTTTTTACACTTCTTTTGATACGCGTCGTTCATCCACGCATATCAGCTTTGTTGGAAAAGATTCCTCAAAACGTATGCTTTGGCGCTCTTTTTGTGATCACTATAGTTTTTTCAATCGACTTTGCTTCCTCCTTCCATGCTGCTATGGATCTGCGTCAGATTCTTGAATCTATTACTAATCTAAAATCAGATGCAGAAAAGCTTCGTGAACGCTTTATTGTACTTACTGATTCCGTAAGCGAGACGCTTCGCGATAAGATTGGCACTATAAAAAAGCCGGAGAGTTCTCGTATTGAGGAATTTCAGATTTCTGTTTCTGAATACCTCGAAAAGCTTTACTCTCTTGTTCCAAAGGAAAAAACAGCCGATGTTATTCGACTCAAAGAACGCTTTGCCTATTTAGGTGAACTGAAAAATGCTATCTCAAAGCGTATGGATTTTCGTAAGATTATCCTTTTAAAAGGAAACCCAATGCTTACTTCAAAAAAATATGCCGATGCCCTTAATTCCTTAAAAGAGCAAATTGGACTTAATAAAAATAAATAAGAAAAAGGCCACAAAAAAACGATGACGCATATCTTAAAAAGCGTCATCGTTTTTCTATAAGCTTACTAAATCTTTATAAAGTAATTCCAATATAAGCTGCTGCAAGTTTTACAATATAAGTTATAAACTTGATCAAATACTCTTCAATACGCTCTAACAAGCTATATTGAACTGTCGATTCTTCTTGTACAGCAACCTCTGTCTGTGAAACACTTTCTTCTGTCTGTTCTTGCGTCTGTGCTTCAGTTTCCAACATCTCAGGATCATTTGATTCTTCTGCTTCATGAGATTCCTGCACCTGTTCTGCAGTCTGTGTACTTTCTGGCTCTGTATCAGCTGAATAAATATTTGTTTCATCAATAGTTACTTCCTCAGCCTGATATTGACTAAGCGCTGCGTTCATCAAATCTGCTGTATAGCTCGCACTGCTGTAAACTGCCGCTGAATTATATTTCCAATTCAATACGCCTTTTTCAACATAATAAGATTTACCATTGTAAATACAGCTTCCAGTATAATTCCAGTTGACCTGTCCCTTTGTAATGTAATACCATACTCCGCTGTGCTGACAAAGACCTGTATAGTTCCAGTCTAACGCACCATTTTTTATGTAAAACCAAATCGTATCATACTGACAAAGGCCAGTATACTCCCAATCAACTGAACCTTGTCTTACATAATACCATACTCCATTATACTGAGCTAACCCAGTATAACTCCAATCTGCTGTTCCACCCTTCACATAATACCAGCTGCCATTATAAACTGACAAACCTGAATATGCAGTATTACGTACACCTTTTTGAACATAGTACCAGTTTCCACTATTATAAATAAGACCTGAATAGCTTGTATTCTGCACACCATTGATTAAATACACCTGATCACTTCCAGATGCTGCAAAACCAGTATAGCTTGTGTCAACCTGATTATTAGTATAATAGCGCCATACCCCATCCGAATCCTTTAAAAGACCATTTTTACTGGTAACAGTATTTTGTCCTGCATATGCAGTCTGACTAAAGACTGGATACAAGAATACACAATCTGCACTAGTCGTCCATTTTCCACTTGGAATATGAGTATTTCCAAATTTCTTTGTTCCAAATGCTGCTGATGAGTATGTTTCTGAACCTACTAAGAAAAAGTCGTACATAGTGGTAGACTGATCATCCCACGTAGCATCCACTGCGTACCATACGCCATTTTCCATTTGAACATAATTCCACATATGATATTCTCCACTGTCTGTTACACCAGTAACAAGCACACATGGAATACCATATTTATTGCACTGGAGCTTCATCATCTTTGCATATCCAGCACAAACAGTTTCAACCTTTCCATCACCATCTGCGTCATAATATAGACTATATGGCGTCTGATAATACGGATTTCCGATATTTTGCGTATTATTTTCATAGCTGACCATACTGCAAATCTTGTCATGAATTGCCTTTACTTTATCGTATGTAGTTGCATTTGCTGGAAGCATAGCATCAATCTGTGATTTTGTTCCATCAAACAATGGATTTACTTTACTTCCTGTAAGTACCCCAGTATCCTTAGTAGGTGTTATGGTAAATGTACTTCCTGCAAGCTCAAGATCTGTTATAATACTTGTTTCGCCTGACTCGAACAGCGGTGTATATACGCTATAACCAATAGTATATTTTGCACCTGAAAGCCATACTAACTCTGGATGATCATATGTCAATGCTAAATATGCTGGAGTTACATAACTGCCAAGCCATGCAAAAATTGCCTGCTTTGTTTCTTCTGAATATACAGCCTTACCATTGGCTCCCTTTGTTACCTTCTGATTTTCAAAAATTTTTGTCAGGTTCAACTTCATCTTTGCTGTACTGGCACTACTTTTATTTGCTTCGTAAATCGCATTATAGATACGCTTAGATGTTGCATCAAGCTGATCATAATAGTTTCCAGTTGCTGTACTGATTCCTGCCATTCCTAAATAAATTGGATTTCTGTCTACTATCATATCAAATGAAAATGTCTTTACAAACTCATCTCCAATTTCATAAATATCAGAATCCATATCTTCATCAGTTGAATCTACAAATGCATCCGTTGAGCACTCAGTTGTCTCATCCTCACTATTAGATTCCTGTACCAGTTCTGGCAAATTCTCATTTACTGTTTCCTGAGTCTGTTCTTCTATACTTTCACTTGCCGTTTCCTGAGTCTGTTCTTGTGTACTTTCGCTTTCTGCTTCCTGAGTCTGTTCTTGTGTACTTTCGCTTTCTGCTTCCTGAGTCTGTTCTTCTATACTTTCAGTTATCGTTTCTGACGTCAGTTCTAATATCTCAGGATCAGTACCATTAACTAGTTCCTCTGATAACTCAGAAGATGATTCTGACAATATTTCCTGACTTAGTACTTCCTGCGATGTTTGTTCTTCTTGTGCATAAGTTGCCGATCCTGCCAATATAACAAAAGCAGTAAACAACGATGCGGCTCGTTTCAATAATGCCTTATTTTTTCTCATCCAGTACTCCCTCTTTCTATTGTATCTCTAGACAATTACTTCTTAATACTAAAAAATCACAGAGTTTCCCCTGCAATTTTTAACTGCAGCTGGCTGACATTTTACAGTCCCTATAGCTTTGCGTCACTGCCTTTCGACAGTTTTGCCAAACTATTTTTTTGTGAAAAATCATTAAATGACTCTCCATTGTAACCTATCTCCATTTTTATTAGTATCACGCATCGCCTTTTCTGTCAATAACTTTCTTCCAGATTCTTAATAATATGACTCTTTTCAGTGCTTGACAGGCAATTTAAGCTTGTCTTATAATAAATTATAATACAAGCGCATGCTTTTTAAGGGGGCAAAAAAGTTTCACCCTATATTTTATTATATCATTTTTCCCCTGTGAAAAAAAGTCTTATTTGCGCGGAAATGAGGTTTTTATGAAACATTACGATATTATTATTATCGGCGCCGGTCCTGGCGGTATTTTCTCCGCATACGAACTGACAACCAAACGCCCTGATTTAAAAATCGCTGTATTTGAGGCTGGAAATCGTCTTGAGAAAAGAAAGTGCCCAATTGACGGCAAGCGCGTAACAAAATGTATACACTGCAAAACCTGTGCTATCATGAATGGCTTTGGCGGTGCCGGTGCTTTCTCTGATGGAAAATATAATATTACGAATGAATTTGGCGGCACACTTTACGAGTATATCGGAAAAAACAAAGCAACGGAACTTATGGAATATGTTGATGAAATCAATATGGCCTACGGTGGCGAGGGCACACGCCTATACTCTTCTGCAAATTCCAGCTTTAAACGTGTCTGTCTGCAGCACAACCTTCACCTTCTTGAGGCATCTGTCCGTCATCTCGGAACAGACAAAAACTATGAAGTTCTCAGTAACCTTTATAATTTGTTAAAAGACAAGGTTAGTTTCTATTTCATGACACCAGTTCAGAATGTTGCAATCATGGATAATGGTGACTATGAGATTATTACAGAGAACGAGACATATACATGTGAGAAATGTATTATCTCCGTTGGTCGAAGTGGAAGCAAATGGATGGAGCAAATCTGCCATAACCTTGAAATTCCAACAAATTCAAGCCGTGTTGACATTGGTGTTCGCGTAGAGCTTCCTGCTGAGGTATTTGCCCCGATCACAGATGAGCTCTATGAAAGTAAGATTGTATACCAGACTGAAAAATATCAGGATCGTGTGCGTACCTTCTGCATGAATCCAAAGGGCGCTGTAGTTACAGAAAATACAAATGGTATTATCACAGTAAACGGGCACAGCTATGAAAATCCTGCCCTTCACACAAAGAATACAAACTTTGCTCTGCTTGTTTCCAAACACTTTACTGAACCGTTTAAGGACAGCAATGAATACGGTGAGAGTATAGCTCGTCTGTCTAACATGCTTGGAGGCGGCGTTATGGTTCAGCGCTTTGGTGATTTGATCCGCGGTCAGAGAAGTAACCCTAAGCGTATCGCAGAGTCTTTCCTTACACCAACTCTCGATGCTACGCCAGGCGATTTAAGCCTTGTAATGCCAAAGCGTATTCTCGACGGCATCATTGAAATGATCTATGCGCTTGACAATATTGCTCCTGGTACTGCAAACGATGACACACTTCTCTATGGTGTCGAAGTTAAATTTTACAACATGGAGGTTCAAATCGACAATCATCTTGAGACTCGCCACAAAAATCTCTTTGTGATCGGTGACGGCAGCGGTGTTACTCACTCTCTATCCCATGCATCTGCAAGCGGCATCTATGTTGCACGCCATCTGCTCGGTGAAATTGAATAATTAAAGAAAAGAGCCTCTGGGGACATATACTGTCCCCGATGGCTCTTAGTTACTTTCTGACTTTAACAATGCCTGATAAATATCTCTTTTGCTGACACCGCGATCCTTCGCAACCTGCTTCATCGCATCCTTGCGGTTCATATCTTCATACAGCGCCATGTGCTCTTCAATTGTCATTTCTTCCCATGACTGTTGTTTTTGCTTATTTAAATCTTCTCTGTCAGCTCCCTCAATGATAATTACGCACTCACCTCTCGGATCCTCTATGTCGCGATAATGAGCTAATGCACCATCTAACGTATCTGCATAGACAGTCTCATGCTTTTTAGTAAGCTCTCTGCATATACGAACCTTTCTTGATCCGAGTGTCTTAAAAAGCTCCTCAAGCGTCTTTACGAGGTGATGAGGTGCTTCATAAAGAATAATAGTTCTTGTTTCATCCTGTAATTCCTCAATAATTTGCGCACGCTGCTTTTTATCTGCTGGAAGAAATGCCTCAAATGCAAATCTTCTTGTAGATAAACCAGACATAGTAAGTGCGGTTATACATGCAGCAGGGCCGGGAAGAGATGTCACCTTAATCCCTGCCTCATAACACTTTTGAACCAGAACCTCACCTGGATCAGAAATGCCTGGCGTTCCTGCATCTGTAATGCAGGCAATATTTTTGCCATCCAGCATCAAACCAACCAGATATTCAGCCTTATCATATTTATTGTATTCATGATAGCTTGTCATTGGCGTATGAATATCAAAATGATTCAGAAGCTTTTGACTATTTCTTGTATCCTCTGCTGCAATAAGATCTACTTCCTTTAGCGTGCGCAGCACGCGAAATGTGATATCCTCAAGATTTCCAATCGGAGTTGCACACAGATAAAGCATTCCTGCCATAACTTTCTTCCTTCCATTTTCATGTTTGTATCTTTTCAGAGCCTTCCGTGAATCATTTTGATCTGTTTGCTCTCTTGCCCATCTTCATCAAACAATACAAGAGGCGCTTCGACGCGAATCTGCGTATTGCCGCCACGGATTCCTTCTATCAACACCAGATTAGCCTCCTGCGATGCCTTTGGATGCACCATACAAAGGCGCCTAGGTGACATTTTATATTGCTTCATCAGACATATGATATCTCCAAGACGATATGGTCGGTGCACCATATACATACGTCCTCCGGCCACCAATACATTCGCACTCTCACGAATCACATCCTCTAAGCTGCATAAAATTTCATGACGCGATACTGCCTTACTGTAATCAGCACCTACAAGGCCGCTTCCACCTGCCATATACGGTGGGTTGACTGTGACTACGTTAAAAACGCCTTTTCCAAAAAGAGTCTTTGTATTTTTCAAATCACCACAGATAATTGATACCTTATCCCCTAGATGATTTAACATCACACTTCGAGATGCCATTTTTGCAACTTCCTCTTGGATCTCTAGACCAGTAAAATGCGATGCCGCTGTCTTTGCCGTCATTAAAATAGGAACCACACCTGTCCCCGTACAAAAATCCAGCACGCGCTCTCCCTCAGAAGCCTTTGCAAACCACGATAGGAGCACTGCATCCACGCCATAGCAGAAACGTCCCGGATGCTGAATCAGCATTAACCCGTTGCGCTCTAAATCGTCTAATCTCTCACCTGGCTTAAGCTCACTTATCATTAAGCTTAGACCTTCCTTCCCTCTTGTCAAGCCTATCTAAATCTTCAAGCTCCTTTAATTCCTTATCGGACAGCTGCGTTTTTTCCCTTCTCTTATGAGGACGGAATTTCAGCTGAGAAACCTTGTATTCACGAATTTCCTTCTCATCCTTATTTACGGTAACGATGACTTTTACTTCCTGGCGAAGCACACTTACACTTGAAACCTCTCCCTTTAGTCCGTCATCTGTCGTCACATAATCACCTACACTTGGAAGCTTACTGTTTAAATACTCGTATGTCTCCTCCTCGTTCTTTAAACAACACATCAATCGTCCGCAGACACCGGAAATTTTCACAGGATTTAAAGACAAATTTTGTTCCTTTGCCATCTTGATAGAAACTGGCGCAAATTCTGATAAATATGAATTACAGCACAATGGTCTTCCGCAGCTGCCAATTCCACCAATAATCTTTGCCTCATCACGCACACCAATCTGACGAAGTTCAATACGAGTACGAAATACCGATGCCAGATCCTTTACAAGCTCACGAAAATCAACTCTTCCATCTGCCGTAAAGTAAAAAAGAACCTTATTATTGTCAAACGTATACTCTGCATCAATAAGCTTCATATCAAGACCATGCTTTGCGATTTTTTCCTTACAGATCTTAAATGCATCCTTTTCCTTCTGTCTGTTTTCATCTGCAACTGCATCGTCTTGTGGTGTAGCAATACGAATTACTGGCTTTAATGGCTGAAACACCTTTTCTTCATCCATATCTTTCACGCCAAGCACAACATAGCCATACTCAACGCCTCTTGCTGTCTCTACAATAACATGCATTCCCGTTGTAATATCCATATCAAGCGGATTAAAATAATACACCTTTCCGGCTCTGCGGAAACGCACACCGATGACCTTTATCATAATTTTTCCAAACCTTTCCTATTTCTGGCACTCTCTGATCGTCAGCCACAAAAGCTCCAGCGTAAGCTGGAAATTTACATTTGCGTCCAGTCTGGCTGACGCGGTATTTATAGCCTCCAGAATGCGGTTTATTTCATTATAACCACATGTCTGAGCAACCTTATTGATTGCGCTGTACTCCTCTGCAAAGATCAGAAGATTCGGATCTCTTGTTGCCTTAAAGATCAGAATATCTCGATACCACATCTGCATAAAACCAAAGCAGTCCTTAATGCTCAGTTTATATTCCTCAAGCTTTGCAATACTTTCAAGTAGCTCTGAAAATGGCATCTTAGAGGCTGTCTTTAATAATAGCATAATCGTCTGAATCATTGAAATAAAATCATCCGACTGTGCCAGCTTCAATCCCTTTCCGATATTTCCCTGTGAGAATTTTTCAAGTGTTGGAATCTTATCCTCATCCACACCTTTTTCTCTCATGTACGAAGTAAATGCTTCTGACTCAACTGGCTTCATATTCAGTACAATGCTTCTTGAAAGAATTGTTTCAAGCATTGATGCTGCATTTGTTGTAAGCAATAAAATAATACCATAAGCCGGAGGCTCCTCTATTGTCTTTAAAAGAGCATTCTGTGCCTGAACAGACAGCTTTTGCGCCTCGTCTACAATATAAATCTTATACGGACTGCAATATGGCTTAATCTGGATATCTCCGATAATCTGAGTTCTGACGTCATCTACACCGATTACCGTTGGCTTCTCATGACCTGGAAAAATTACATCAGGATGATTACCGCTCAAAAATTGTGTGCATGAATGGCACACGCCGCACGGTCTGTTGGCAGGTTCTGCCTGACACTCCAATGTCTGTGCAAATGCCTTCGCCGCCGTCATCTTTCCAAGACCATCCTCTCCGCTTATGACATAGCAGTGTGATACCTTCCCGGAAGAGATCGCATGTAAAAAATGTTCCTTTATCTGTTCATTTCCAATTAATTCTGAAAAACCGCCTGCATGCATATCAAAATCGCCTCCCATCTTATCGTAACGATCCATTTTTCTGTTTATGAACTGCATTTATCATAGCACAACTTTAATAAATAGTCTAGTTACAGTTCATGTTCAATGTATGATAAAACTTCTTTAAGACAGCACTCTCTATCCTCATTCTTAAAGCGTTTTATAATATTTGCAGCCTTTAGCTTTTCTTCAGAAAAATCGGCCTGATCAGCCAAAAAGCGTCTGCACATCTCCTCATATTTTGCAGTTTTTTGCGTGCGCTCTCTTGCAATAGCCCGCTCTAAGCGGAGCCCATCCTCTACCTCAAGATACACAGGAATCATAGTTTCTGCTCCAAAATGCGCACGAATCGGCACATACGATTCAAGTGTTCCAATTGTCATATAAACAGAATTATCATCAAACTGTCCATCATCTGCTGTTGCATAAATCCAATCACCGTATACGGTATGGTAAACACGCTTTTCTATAATTTTTCTTTCGTTTTCCATTTGGGCAATCTCACTGTCTGTCACAAAGAAATATTCTCTTCCATTTTCTTCGTGATCGCGTATCGGTCTCGTCGTATACAATATGATTTCCTTTGGTGAAGGATTAAGTTTTTCCTTTACTTTTCTGTAGATAGTATCTTTTCCAGATGCACTCTTTCCCATAAAATAGATAATTTTCATATCTTCTTTTCCTTTTTGTTGTTTGTACTATTTAGCTTCTGTTTTTATGTTATTAATTTTCAATGACAAGGAGCGTTTCTCCAGTTTTATCCTCCATGCCGTACAGTTCCATGCCACTTGTCCTATAGTAACGAACAATTTCAAGCAGTTCCTCGCTGATTTTTTCTCCTGGCATCAAGAACGGACAACCCGGTGGATAAACATAGACAGTCTCGGCACTGATTTTTCCAACAGATTCAAAAAATGGTACCTGAATTACAGGCGCCTCTGCTGCTTCTAGCGGCAGCATAACCAGTTCAAGCGGCACAAATGAAGAAGGATACGCACTCGTTGTTCTCTCCCATACTAGAGAGCCGCATTCCAACTCATCATTAATTTCGCTAAGTGCCGCCTCAAGACGCAAAAAGCCTTCTTCTGTATCTGTCAGCATTGTCATAAGAATTACATAATCGGGCGCTGACATTTCCGGCTGAAGATGATAGCGGTCGCGCAAAATTTCATGCAGCTTTCTTCCTGCATTCTTGTATCCTTTTGCGCCAAACACAATTTTTGTATAATCTGCAATCGGAATACTAATCATGTCTGCGCTTTTTATTTTCGGATAAAGAAACCACAGTTGTTTCCATGACTCGCTTCGTTCATAGAAAAGCTGCAGTCTGTCAGTCAGCATTTGTAGCTTTTTTTTGCCTTCGCCTTGCATATAGCGCACACAAAGATCCATTCCTGCCATTAAAACGTAAGATGGACTAGATGTCTCAAATATATGAAGGGCACGCTCAATTTTTTTTACCGAAACTCTGTCGCTGCATATATGAAGTGCTGCACTCTGTGTCAGACACGGAAGTGTTTTGTGAAGGCTCTGAATGACAATATCTGCGCCCTCACGCACTGCACTATATGGAAGATACGTATCTTCACGATTCGCATCATGATTAGCATACGGAAGATGTGCACCATGTGCCTCATCCACGATCAAAACTCCGCCATGTGCATGTACCACATCTGCAATTTGCCGTATATTTGATACAATTCCTTCATACGTCGGCGATGTCAGGATCACTGCCGCAATTTCTGGGGATTGCTCATAAGCTTTTTCCACATCTTTGGGGATAATTTGACCACTTATACACAAGTTATCCACATTTTGGGGATAAATATATGTTGGTTTTAGTCCTCTGAGCATTATTGCATTGGCAACACTCTTATGAGTGTTTCTTGCTACCGCAACTGTAGCTCCCTGTGGACACGCCGCATAAATAGCTGCTAATATTCCACATGTTGAACCATTAACTATGTAATATGACTTCTTTGCCCCTACTGCATTAGCCATGCGCGCCATACCTTCTTCAAGAATACCATCTGCATGATGCAGATCATCAAATCCGTCAATCTCAGTAATGTCAATATCATACACATCCGAAATCCAATCCACTTTACGTTTATGCCCCGGCATATGAAATGGGTATGCATCACTCTTTGCATACTCTCTTAGTTTTTCATAGATTGATTGATCCTGCATATTTTTCTCCTTTTCTGTAACCGCTTTCCCAATCAACTACATTCATCATTTCTGTATGATTCAAAAAAGCCTTCAGATTATGAGCACAGATTTTTGCAACACGCTCCTCTACCTGTGGTGTATGACCAAAGCTAATTCCCGAAACATGTGGTGTTATAAGCACATTCTTCATGCCCCACAGCAAATTATCACTAGGCAGCGGCTCTGGGTCTGTCACGTCAAGCACAGCCCCTGAAAGATAGCCTTCTTCGAGCAATTGAATCAAATCTGGCTGAACAATTAAACTTCCTCTTCCGACATTTACAACTAGTCCGCCCTTTTTCATTTTGCGAAGACGTCCTTGATTTAACAAATGTGTCGTCTTAACTGTCTTTGGCAGGCAGCCAATCAAGATATCTGCACGGCAAATCTGCTCATCTAATGCATCAAGCATATACACCTCATCAAACCATTCAGATGCAAATTTTGCAGTTCGTCTGATACCTATCGTATAGACATCAAATGCGCTCAGACGTTTTGCAATATTAGTTCCAATATCGCCTGTGCCTAAAATAAGCGCAGTCTTTCCCATCAGTGCCTGCTCACTTCCTGCATCCTGCCACAGACGTTTTTGCTGATGCTCAATATAACTAGGAAATTTGCGATACATTGTCAATATTCCACCAAGAACATACTCTGAAATAATCCCTCCAAATGCACCTGACATACTACACAGCATAACATTTCTTGGAAATCCTGGCTGCTGCGTATATTTTTCTACGCCTGCATTAGATGACTGAACAAATTTCAGCTTTGGTGCAGAAGCTATCTCTTCAATAGACGGATTTCCAATTATGATATCTGCCTCTTTCAAAAAAGCATGATATAGTTTCTCATCTCTTTTATCATCTATCGTGTACGCATCTTTGAAGAAAAACAAAGCGTCTGGCGCTTCTTTTTTTAGCTCCTCTTGATGTTCTTTTTGAAATGGAACTGTTACTAGTATCTTCACTATGCTTCCTCCTATCTTCTATGAAACTACTGTACCTATTTTTTCACATCTGACATCCACGCGATATCCTCGCTTATTCTTTTGATTTCTTCTGGCAAATGATAAGCATACGCTGCTTCTGGGTAAAGATAGGCATGCAGCTGCACAACATTATCTGCCAATTCTCTTGCCACAACTGCATCTTTTACACCTTTTGTCAAATCATATATCTGCCCCAGATACTCACCTGCCTCATATTGGAATGGAAAAGAAATACTTTCTTCAATTTCAAAATCACCCGCCTGAAATGCGAGATTTCCTAATTCCAGCATTGAAAGATTTGTTGCAATACTATCCATACCGATTGATACGGCTCTAACAACTGTCGTTGGCTTTGTCAAAATCAATTCCTTAACCTTTTTTAGACATCTTTCAATAATCATTCGCTGGTTGCCAGTTCGCCCAACATCACCTAATCCGGCATAACGTACACGGCAAAAGGCCACTGCCTGTGTTCCTGTCAGATTATATGTCCCGCTTCCATCAAGCTGTTCTGACCAGATTCCTGTCTGCTGATTCACTTCCGTCAGATATCCATTCATATAGCGAATTACCTCTGGATTTTCAATTGATACCTCAATACCGCCAAGCGTATCAACTACCTGTGCCGCTGCCAGCCAGTTTAACACAATATAATCCTTAATATTTAAATCAAGGTTTCGATTAATCATGCTGATCATATCTGCAATATCAGTATAACAAAGCTGTGAATTGGCCTTATCATAAAGTCTGCCCTTATGATAGCTTCCAGGATTCTCCAGGCGAAGAAGTGTATCACGAAGAACAGATATCAGACGAATTTTTCCTGTGCTTTCATTGATGCTCACAATCATGATAACATCTGCGTTCGCACCTCTATCGATACGCTTTTGATCCCTCGCATCTACACCAACCAACAAAATATTTCGATAATCTGAAATAAGTTCATCGTAATCAACTACTTCACTTCCCGTTATTGTCCCTTGCGCGTCTGTTACCTCAACAACATTTGTTCCATGATCTGCAACAAATACCTCCTGAAGCGAATCACTCTGCTTCGCACGCGCATAACTTCCTATCACATACGCACCTGCTAAAAGCAACACGATAAACGCTGCCTCCAGCCAAAACAACGGTTCCCTGTGCTTTCTTTTTCTGTTTCCCATACACAATCTCTTTTCTTATGGGCCAGTTTCCGCATCACTTAGCTGCGGTTTGCGCCATTACTCCTACTATATGCATGAGAAACAGATTTTATACATTTGCCAGTAAGCATGAAATTATCTGAATCTAGCGTTCTAGGCGAACTGTATCACAAATTGTTGCACCTCCAACAACTACATCACCATCATAAAGCACAACAGCCTGTCCTTTTGTAATGGCACGCTGCGGCTCATCGAATATAACGTGAATACATTTTTCATCAAGCTGCTCTACTGTTGCTGGCTGCTCAGTATGACGATAACGCACTTTCGCTTTCACACGCATTTTTCCTTCAATTTTAGGAACAGAAATCAAATTTAAGTCATCTGCAATCAGTTCACTTGAAAACAAATCAGCCTCATCTGTCAAAATCACCTGATTTTTTTCCTTATCTATTCCATAAACATACATAGGCTTTGCAAGCGACAGTCCTAATCCCTTACGCTGTCCAATAGTATAATGGATTATTCCCTTATGACGGCCAAGAACATTGCCTTTTCGATCTACAAAATCACCCTCTGGATATTCCTTTCCCGTATACTGACGAATAAAATCTGTATAGCTTCCAGAAGTTACAAAGCAGATATCCTGACTGTCATGTTTACGAGCATTTATTAAACCCTGCTCCTCAGCAATCTCCCTTACCTTAGGCTTTGGCAGCTCTCCTAGCGGAAACTGTGTGTGCATAAGCTGCTCCTGTGTAAGACTGTAAAGCACATAGCTTTGATCCTTATTGGCATCTAATCCCTTCTTTAAAAGATAACGACCTGTTACCTCATTGTATTCCACGCGTGCATAATGACCTGTTACAACGATATCATAACCCATAAGCTTAGCACGCTCATATAATTCCTGAAACTTAATATAGCGATTACAATCAATACAAGGATTTGGTGTACATCCATTCTCGTAAGCATCCACAAATCGCTTCATGACATGCTCCTCAAACTGACCTGTAAAATTATAAAGAAAGTGGCGAATCCCAAGCGTACAAGCTACACTTCTCGCATCGCTCACATCATCAAGTGAACAACATGTATTTTCTCGTTTTATTCCATCACCAGTTTCATTAAAGGTTTTGATCGTAATTCCAATACACTCATATCCTTTTTCCTTCATCAAATATGCCGCAACGGAGCTGTCTACACCGCCGCTCATCGCTATGACCGCCTTCTGGTTCATTGCTTTCCTTCCTTTCTTCATCTATACACTTATTGTCCTATTATACCGCAAAAGTTTATTTTGAGTTCATTTTGTGTAAAAAAAAATAACCAACGTTATCCGTTGATTATTTGAAGTTGCGGGGGCCGGATTTGAACCAACGACCTTCGGGTTATGAGCCCGACGAGCTTCCAGACTGCTCCACCCCGCGATATTATAGAGTGTTGTTCTTTTTCAAGAACCAATGGATGGAGGTGGATTCGAACCACCGAAGCAAGTTGCAGCAGATTTACAGTCTGTCCCCTTTGGCCACTCGGGAATCCATCCATTTAAATGGGGCCTATAGGGCTCGAACCTATGACCCTCTGCTTGTAAGGCAGATGCTCTCCCAGCTGAGCTAAGACCCCAAA
>NZ_JAJEQN010000040.1:0-32726 GCF_020687335.1 Anthropogastromicrobium aceti | reverse complement strand
ATATGGCGAGGTAACCACATGAGCAAAATAGAAGCATCGAAGATGCGATTTTGCGAATGGGGTTCTGAATAGTTACTGCTTTTTTATGAATTCTACGAACCATTTGAGTTTAAGCACCATCAGCGCTCAAGGTTGATAATCTGCTTTAGCAGTGCGTAAATAAGCTCATGTGATTGCGGCGGGAGCGTACAGATGATGCTTCTACAGTCAGCAGGAATATTAGTTTTTGCCGTTTCTGTGACAATATCACTGTTGCCAACTAAGTCAGTTAAAGAAAGCTCAAGTGCACATGCAATCTTTTCAAGTGTATATAACGATGCATTTTTTACACCGCGCTCAAGCTGACCAATATATGCAGGATAAAGTCCACAGCGTTCAGCAAGCTCTTCAAGTGTCAAATTTTTTGCTTTTCTTGCTTTTCGGATCCTTTTTCCAACAATTAACGTAAATTCAGACATATCAGTTTTCTCTTCCTTTTTCTTCATTCATGTAAATACTACAAAAATAAATCTGTAAAAATATGAGTTTACAGATTTAAGATAGCAAGATTGTTAATTTATATACTATAAATTGCAAAGAACACGGTAAAGAAACCGATAGTATCAATTATCATAAAATAGATACTATAAATTTCAAAATTCCGTTGACGCGTGATAAGATACATTAATTATTTTTTACATGAATTGTAAGAAATCTTTAAAACATAATAAAAGAGAAAAATGGTATGATAAATTAAAGAACAGGATAACTGATATATTGTTTTTGTTTTAGACAGGAGGCGGAGAATATTGAGAAGAAAAAAAGAACCGCATGAAAATAAAAGAAAAGGTCTTAGCCTAAAGCCACTTATTATAGGAATGTCTGCCTGTGTGGTACTGCTTGGAGGAGTGCTGTTATGGGCAGTATTAGGAAGTGTTCGACTAGAGCCAGAGAGCGGACATGGATTAGGTATTGTAGATGCTGTTAATACTATGGGACTTCAAAAAAAGACACAGGAACTGGCAGCAAAGCCATCGGCAGCATCATCGGAAAGCCAGACACTTACAGCGAATGAAACAGATGCTGAAGAAATTAAGGAAACAGAAGATCAAAAGGCTGAACAGACACTTGAAGAGGAATCAACAAAAGCTTTAGTTTATCAGCAGATTAACGAGGCTACTATGGCAAACTCAAAATCAGGTGTCGCAGATGTGACACAGCTTACAGATGTCGCAGCAGATGATGTGCGCCTTTGGATTGAAGCATATACGTATGGAAACTGGCCGTACCTAGAGGGAGAGCCGGTGACTAAAGAAGCACAGGATGAGATTCTTGCAAGAAGAAATTTAGAGGGAATCTTGGATCCTATTACACTTAAGTATGGTGTTATCACACAAAATGCGGCAGTTCGAGCTTTTCCAACATGGAAAAAAGCATCCACTTCATTAGATGCACATTCATTTGATTATTTTCAAGAAAGTATGCTTATGACAGGAGAAGCAGCAGTGATCGTTCATCAGACTGCAGACGGAATCTGGAGTTTTGTACAGGCACAAAATTATAGAGGCTGGGTAGAAACAGATAAAATCGCATGCTGCACACTTGACGAATTAAAAAAATGGCAGGAGACTAAAAGAGCTGTTGTGACAGATGCCAGACTGACACTCGCAGGTACCAATGTAACACTTCGCATGGGAACAGCACTTCCGGCAAAGGAGGAATCTGAGGGCATACTTATGGTATCCATCCCACAGAAAGATGACAAAGGCCAACTTGTGATAACAAATGTTGAGACTGCTCAGGATGGCATTCATTTTGGTTATCTTGATATGACTCAGGAAAATATTCTTGATCAGGCTAAAAAGTTAGTTGGAATGGCTTATGGCTGGGGAGATTCCAATGGAGATATGGATTGCTCTTCAACAATGAATGCCATTTACAGATGTTTTGGAATCATTTTGCCAAGAAATACAGGTAGCATGGCACAGACAGGAACACAAATTGTATCACTTGAAGGCATGACACAGGAAGAAAAGCTGGAAAAAATTCAGTCTATGAAGCCAGGAACGCTGCTTGTAATGAAAAATCATGTGGTTATGTATATCGGACAAGAAAATGGAGAAGATTTGATTCTTCATAACTTTACAACATGTATGGCCGAGGATGGTGTCAGCACAAAAGAGGTCTACCAGTGTCAGATTACACAGCTAAATCTTGTAACAGCAGCCGGCACACAATATCTTGATGCCTATGCAACAGCAATTTGTTTTCCTGAAGACTGATTTATTCACGCATTTTTGTTAGAACAACGCCATACTTGACCCATTTTTTTACTTCATCTTCATTATAGGGATCAATATAGAATGATTCGCCATATCCGTTGATTGGCTGAAGAATACGGGGAACCTGCTGAATAAAACGGCGCAGGTAGGCACGGCCATTTTCAGTGTTTAAAAAAATGGTAGTATCGCCATCGCGCGGAGGACGGCGTGAGATGAGCAGAATATCTCCCATATGGTAAACGGGAGTTAAATGATTAGAAGTGACTTCAACTCCGGCATTGATTTGCGAACCATAGCGTTTTCGATAAGGTGCAATGTTTACTTTACGGACGTTTGCAGAATCCCATATCATGCCATCCTCGCAATTGCCTGTTGGAATCAAAACAGTCAGGTAATCGTCAGTATTTTCTTCTTTACTTGTTGAAAATGCAAGCTCAAAATCTATTATGCCCTCTATGAATGAGCATTGAGTATCAGACAGCTTCATAAACTTTGAAATTGCATTTAGCTTAGGCGAATCAAAATCGAAAAATTCAAATAGCAGCTTGCCGGTCAGTTCATACAGGCGCTGAGCCAGAAAAAGGTTCGGACGCCTATACTGACCGGCAATTAGTTTTTTATAATTGGACACAGACATATCAAGTTTCTGAGCCATCTGCGCCTGTGTCAGATTGAGCCTGACACGTTCCTTTTCAATGTTATCAATAAAATTTAATAGAATTTTTTGCTGTGTCATAAAATTGTATAGTCTCTTTCGTATAGTTTTCGGTACTTTGTACATGCGTAGAAACGACTAAAAGTGTAATTTTAGCTACCATACTACAAATTACATGTGATACGATAGTTTCATTCCAAGACGTTGTATTTTTTAGTCTTCTGGTAATAGAATACTTCAAATGGGAAAAAATAACAAGAGTGAAATGGGAGGAATTGTAAAATGATTGACAAACAGCTAAAGGCAATGATGGACAAAAAGGGATTGACACTAGAGAAACTGTCTATGCTGTCGAATGTCCCAATCGAAACGATTCGTAATATCATTTACAGGAGAGCGAGAAATCCAAGAGTAGACACACTTTTGGCACTTAGCCGTACATTGGATGTATCAATGGAAAGCCTGATGGGGGAAAGTCCACGAGAGGAGGAAGAACAGCTTTTATTTGCTTATCGTGAAAGCGGAGAGCATGGAAAGAAATTTATACGTGCAATCGCAGAAATTGAAGCGCAGTGGCAGGCAGGAGTAGATGTAAACGAGGAACGTGAGATTCCATGTCTGATTCCGGCAGTGGAAACATCAGATGGAGCAGCTTTTTCAAGTTTTGATGTAGAACATGTAAAGACAGCCTGTGAAAATGTATATATGGCGGTGCGTCTTCCAAACGATCATTTTTCACCGAGATATTGTAAAAATGATGTTTTATTGTTATCAGATAAATTTCCAAATGAGGGAGAAAATGCATTGTTTTTATATAATCATCGTCTGTACTTTCGCCAATTCCATATTTCAGAAAAGGGATATGCATTAAATACTATTAATGGAAGAGGGACTGCGCTTAGGTTTAGAAGAATGGACAGCTGCAGATTAATTGGAACATGTATGGCAGTACAGTAATTATTTTTGTACAAAATCGCGTACATAGCGAATACTCGCGTAATTGTGAGCAAAAACGGGTAGACAGTTTATAATTATACATGATACGATAGCCATCGTGTGCGCTGTAAAGGCGAAAAAAACGCACAAAATGAGGGGGATAGTTTCATGGAAGATCTGAAACCGATGCTGTTTACCTGTCTGAAGAAATATTCGAAGGAACAGTTCATTAAGGATCTGATTGCCGGAATCATTGTGGCAATCATTGCGCTGCCGCTGTCAATTGCGTTAGCGCTTGCATCTGGCGTAGGCCCAGAGCGCGGAATTTATACGGCAGTTATAGCTGGATTTGTGATTTCCTTTTTGGGAGGAAGTCAGGTACAAATTGCAGGACCGACAGCTGCGTTTGCAACTATTGTTGCAGGAATCGTAGCAGATCAGGGAATGGATGGCTTAGCTGTGGCAACCATCCTGGCAGGAATCATTTTAATTTTAATGGGATTTTGCCGCCTTGGTTCACTGATTAAGTTTATTCCTTATACTATTACGACTGGTTTTACGGCAGGTATTGCTGTGACAATTGCGATTGGACAGCTTAAGGATTTTTGTGGTGTTACAATTCCGGTAGGAATGCCTACAATTGAGACAATGGAAAAGCTGGAAGGCTTTTTAGCGGGAATAGGCACACTAAACTGGCATGCTGTTTTTGTGGGAGCAGTATGTCTGGCAATTCTTATTTTTATGCCAAAGGTAAAGATGCTTGCGAAGATTCCACCGTCATTAGCAGCTGTTGCTGTTGGTATTTTAATGGTGAAGCTGATGCCGATTCAGGTAAATACAATTGGCGATCTGTATACAATAAGCAGCAGCCTTCCATCATTCCATTTGCCAAAGCTTAGTCTTGAGGTGATTCAGAAGGCACTTCCAAATGCATTCACAATTGCAATTTTGGCAGCAATCGAGTCACTTCTTTCATGTGTGGTGGCAGACGGCATGATTAATGGAAATCACCGTTCCAACATGGAGCTTGCTGCACAGGGAGCAGGAAATGTTGCATCTGCGCTTTTTGGAGGAATCCCGGCAACAGGTGCGATTGCACGTACTGCAGCAAACATTAAAAATGGAGGCCGCACACCTGTAGCTGGAATGGTACACGCTGTTGTATTATTTTTAGTGCTTCTTGTGCTGATGCCATATGCCGGCTGGATTCCTATGCCGACGATTGCTGCAATTTTATTTATTGTTGCTTATAACATGTGTCAGTGGCGTCCATTTGTGCGTCTTGTAAAGACGGCACCAAAAAGTGATATTGCAGTGCTTGTCATTACATTTATGCTGACAGTTGTATTTGATCTTGTTGTTGCGATTGAAGTTGGCATGGTACTGGCTTGTCTTTTATTTATGAAGCGCATGAGTGATGAGACTGGTGTGCGTAACTGGAGTCATACAGATGAGATTTCTGATGAGGTTCGCGATGCAGAGCGTGCGCGTATGCGCGATATTCCATCATCAATCAGTGTATGCGAGATTACAGGTCCATTGTTCTTTGGTGCTGCAGATCAAATTGGTCTGATTGCAGTAACAGAAAAGACAAAATGCCTGATTCTTAGAATGAGAGGTGTTCCGGCACTTGACAGTACAGCAATGAACTCATTAACGTCTCTTTATGAGAAATGCAGGAAAAAGAAGATAACGCTCATTCTTTCACATGTAAACGATCAGCCAATGCGTGTTATTAGAAAGGCTGGCTTTGACACATTAATTGGAAAAGAAAATTTTAGCCCGAATATTGATGTAGCAATTGAAAAGGCAGAAAAGATTAATTCAAATCGATAAGTGTTTTTGAGGTAAATTTATCTGCAAATTGTACCGCTTCGGCAAAGGCCTGTATGCGATAAGGATCTTTGCCGGGGTGGTCTTTTTCTAAAAATTCCACACCAGATGATACGTCCACACCATCAGGATGCAAAAAAAAGATCGCATTTGAAACATTTTCAGGTGCCAGCCCGCCGGCCAGCATGAAAAGCTTTTTTGACCTGGGAAGATTTTTTAGCAGAGTCCAGTCAAATGTTTTGCCGCTTCCAGGTTTAGCTGCATCAAATACAAAGCCAGCGACAGACGGACATGAATGCCAGTAGTTATAGCTGTCAATATCAGAGACATTAAATGCTTTTAATATAGGAAGAGAAAACTTACTTGTATATTCGCAGATGGACTTAGCAGTTTTTATATCAAGATCGGCAGGATCACCATGAATTTGAATAAGGTCAAAGCCGGCCTCTGCAATTTGGCTTATTTGTGCAAGTGTTGGTGAGACTGTCACGGCGACTGTTTTTATTTCAGGCAGAAGTGCTGACTTTATTTTTTTTGCCTGATCAAGTGAGATATTTCTTTTGCTTTTAGAAAAAAAAACGACCATGCCTGCAAAATCTGCATGAATTTGATTGAGATAATCAGCCTCTTTTTCTTTTGTAAGTCCGCAAATCTTGATTTTAGTAGCCTGTTTTTTCATTGTTATAATCCAGATCCTTTCTTTTTTGTTTATCATAGTGGAAAATAAAGAGGACAGCAAGTACTTTTGGTATAGTTTATATCAATATCAAACCATTGAGAAAATCTTCTTTTCATGAAGTAAAATCCATGCTATACTTAAATTAAATGAGCTCGACAAACAAGCTGTAGTGGGGAGTGAACAGAGCATCATTAGGAGACAGACATCTGCAGTATAATAGCGATGCGACAGAACACACCATATAGAGGAAAGAGGAATTAAAAAATAATGAAAGTAAATGAAATATTGTCAAATGGAAAAATCACACTGTCTTTTGAGGTATTTCCGCCAAAGACAGATGCACAGTTTGAGTCAGTTCGTCAGGCAACGATTGACGTTGCTGCATTAAAGCCAAGCTACATGAGCGTTACATATGGAGCAGGCGGAAACACAAGAAAGAATACTGTTGCAATTGCAAAAGGGATTCAGGATACAACTGGCGTAACGACGATTGCCCATTTAACATGTGTAGGCGCAACAAAGGAAAATATTCATAACACATTAGATGAGATGAAGGCAGCAGGAATTGAAAATGTGCTGGCTCTGCGCGGTGATCGTCCGAGAGATTTTGAGGGGGATCCATTTGTTGATTTTCATTATGCGTCAGAACTTGTATCTGAAATCAAAGCCTATGGCGATTTCTGTGTAGGAGGAGCCTGCTATCCAGAGGGACATGTGGAGGCAGCAAATAAAAGTGAGGACATTATAAACCTTAAGAAAAAGGTTGATGCCGGATGTGAGTTTTTGACAACGCAGATGTTTTTTGACAACAATATTTTCTTTAACTTCTTGTATCGTGTCAGAGAACAGGGCATAAGTGTTCCTGTGATTCCAGGTATCATGCCAATCACACGAGCAAAGCAGGTGGAGACTGCACGTGATCTTTCTGGATGCAGTATGCCGCAGCGCTTTTTAAATCTGGTTGATCGTTTTGGTTCTAACCCTAAGGCAATGGAGCAGGCAGGTATAGCCTATGCAACTGATCAGATCATTGATCTGATTGCAAACGGAATCAACCACATTCACGTATATTCTATGAATAAGCCGCAGATTGCAGAGGCTATTCAGAAGAATCTTTCGGAGATTTTAAAATGATTGATATAAATCAGATGAGAGAACGCGAGATTATTCGCTATCTCGGCTACAAAAAGATACAGCCGGACGAACAGGTTATGATGTTAATTCATCAGTGCATGGAAGATGTTGCGCGGACGGCTCAGCCGCGCCATATATATCGGCGTTTTGCACTTACACATCTGTCTGCAGGTCATATGCAGGCAGGTGGTGTGGAGCTTTTAAGCAACAGTCTGGAACGAAACTTAAAAGATTGCAGCGAAGTCATTTTCTTTGCGGCAACGCTTGGTCACGAAATAGATCGTTTGATGGAACGTTATCTGAGATTAAATATCACAAAGGCAGCAGTACTTCAGTCAACGGCAGCAGAGGCCATAGAGTGCTATTGCAACTTGTGTCAAAAGAATATTGAAAAAGAGGCTGCGAAAGACGGCCTTTTTGTGCGTCCAAGGTATAGTCCTGGTTACGGAGATCTGTCTTTGGATGTACAGTCATCATTTTTGAAGGCACTTAACGCACAGAAAACAATAGGTCTATTTCTTTCGGAAGGCGGCGTAATGCAGCCTGAAAAATCTGTTACAGCTTTGATGGGTTTAAGCCATATCAGAACAGGATGCGTCACAGAAGGATGCGAGGCCTGCGGCAAAAAAGACTGCAGCTTTCGCCGTGATGCATAAGCAGCAAATAGAAACAACAGGGATAGTTAGGAAAAACTTGTGCTTTTGAAAGGACAGGAATTTATGAAGAAAAATATATTAAATGAACTGGGAAAGCGAATTGTCTTTTTTGATGGCGGTATGGGTACGCTTTTGCAGGAACGCGGGCTTGAAGCTGGTGAGCTGCCTGAAAACTGGAATCTTAAGCATCCTGATATTATAAGAGAATTGCACCGAGATTATCTAAATGCCGGAGCAGATATCATTTTGGCAAACACATTTGGCGCGAATGAGTTAAAGTTTCCGGATAATCTTGAAGAAATTGTAACAAAAGGTGTGCAGAATGCGAAAAAGGCAGTCGAGGAAACAGGTAAGGATGGCTACGTCGCACTTGATGTAGGTCCGACAGGAAAGCTTTTAAAGCCGCTTGGCACACTTGATTTTGAAGATGCAGTATCGATATTTGCAAGAACCATAAAGGCAGGAGCAGCTGCAGGTGCTGATCTTATTCTTATCGAGACGATGAGCGATACATATGAATTAAAGGCAGCGATGCTTGCAGCAAAGGAAAACAGTGATCTTCCTGTTATGGCAACTGTTATTTTTGGTGAAAATGGCAAGATGCTGACAGGAGCGACACCAGAGGCAGTCACAGCATTGCTAGAGGGTCTTGGTGCAGACGCATTTGGTATGAATTGCGGTCTTGGACCAAAGCAAATGAAGCCAATTTTCGAGCGCTTGGCAAAAAGCGCATCAATACCATTAATTATAAATCCTAATGCCGGTCTTCCACGAAGTGAAAATGGAAAGACCGTATTTGACGTGGATCCGGCTGAGTTTGCCGAGGATATGAAGATATTTGCCAAGGAAGGCGCATGGCTTATGGGCGGCTGCTGCGGAACAACGCCGGCGCACATTAGGGCACTTGTAGAAGCTTGCAAAGAGGCTATGCCAAAGCCGCTTACCGATAAGAACCTGACGCTTGTTTCATCATATTCTCATGCAGTTGAGCTTGGAAAGATGCCAATGTTAATCGGTGAGCGTATAAATCCTACCGGAAAATCAAAGTTTAAGCAGGCACTTCGTGACCGCAACATGGAATATATTCTGGAGGTGGGTGTAAAGCAGTCAGACGCAGGTGCACAGATTCTTGATGTTAATGTTGGACTGCCGGAGATCAATGAGCCGGAATTGATGAAGGAAACTGTTTATCAATTACAAAGTATTCTTGATGCACCGCTTCAGATTGATACCACCAATATGGAGGCAATGGAGCAGGCACTTCGTATATACAACGGAAAACCGATGATCAACTCCGTAAATGGAAAGCAGGAGATCATGAAGCAGGTGTTCCCACTAGCAAAAAAATATGGTGGTGTCGTAGTAGGATTAGCACTCGACGAGGACGGTATCCCTGATACTGTTGAGGGACGTCTGGCTATTGCAGAGAAGATTTATAAGACTGGTGAGAGCTATGGTATTGCAAGAAAGGATATCGTAATTGATGCGCTCACGATGACTATGAGTACTGATAGTAATTCCGCAAATGTTACACTTGAAACTGTGCGCCGCATAAAGGCACAAGGAGGACGTACTGTGCTTGGCGTGTCAAACATTTCCTTTGGACTGCCGCAGCGTGAGATCATCACATCAGCATTCTTTACAATGGCGATGCAGGCAGGTCTTTCAGCAGGAATAGTAAATCCAAATTCACAGGCTATGATGCAGGCATATGATACCTTCCGCGTACTCGGCGGCTATGATGCGCAGTGTATGTCATATGTTGAAAAGTATTCTGCTATGAAGGTTGTATCTACTACAGTCAAGGCAGGCGAAGCCGCAGATAAATCTGAAAAGAAAGCCCCAGGAAGCACATCTGGCGGTATGGATTTAAAGACATGTATCATCAAGGGTCTTAAGGAACCAGCCTATAAGGTGACAAAGAAGATGCTTGAAGAAAAGGAGCCGCTTGAAATCATCAATACAGAGCTTGTACCGGCACTTGATATTGTAGGAAAGGGCTTCGAGAAAGGAACCATGTTTTTGCCGCAGCTTTTGATGAGTGCTGAGGCTGCAAAGGCCGGTTTTGCTGCCGTAAAGGAATTTATGGAGGCAAAGGGCAGCGACCAGCAAAAGAAGGGCACTGTTGTAATTGCAACAGTTAAGGGAGATATCCACGATATCGGAAAGAATATTGTTAAGGTTCTTCTGGAAAACTATGGATATGATGTGATCGATCTTGGAAAAGATGTACCGCCTGAGACAGTAGCAGAAAAGGTAGTAGAGACACATGCACCGCTTCTTGGCTTAAGTGCGCTTATGACTACCACGGTTGTAAATATGGAAGAGACTATTAGCCAGGTAAGAAAAGTAGCACCATGGTGCAAAATTGTCGTAGGCGGTGCTGTACTGACAAAGGAGTACGCAGATATGATCGGCGCAGATTACTATGGCAAGGATGCGATGCAGACAGTATATTACGCAGAGAGTTTGCTAAATAGTGGCAGCGCAAAATAAAAATATATAGAAGGATATAGAGAAAGATAATATGAGTATTTTAAATGTAGAACACTTATCTCACGGATTCGGAGACAGAGCAATTTTTACAGATGTGTCATTTCGTTTATTAAAAGGAGAGCATATTGGTCTTGTTGGTGCGAATGGAGAGGGAAAATCAACATTCATGAGCATCATTACAAACAAATTGATGCCAGATGAGGGAAAAATTGAGTGGGCAAAAAATGTGCGTGTTGGCTATCTTGATCAGCACACTGTATTAGAACCAGGTCAGACAATACGTGATGTGCTTAAGAATGCATTCAGCTTTTTATTTGACATGGAAGCGCGTATGAATCAGATCTGTGAAGAGATGGCAGATGCTTCTGAGGAAGATCTAATTGTCATGATGGAAGAGATGGGTACGATTCAGGATCTTCTGACAATGCACGATTTCTATATGATTGATTCAAAGGTAGAGGAGGTTGCAAGAGCCTTTGAGCTTGATGCACTTGGCTTAGAGCGCGATGTCACCGAGCTTTCCGGAGGCCAGAGAACAAGAGTCCTTCTTGCAAAGCTTCTTCTTGAAAAGCCAGATATCCTTCTTCTTGACGAGCCGACTAACTATCTGGATGAAAAGCATATCGAATGGCTGCGCCGTTATCTGCAGGAGTATGAGAATGCTTTTGTTCTAATTTCTCATGATATTCCGTTCTTAAATAGTGTTGTAAACTTAATCTACAACATGGAAAACCAAAAGCTTGACCGCTATGTAGGAGATTACGACCACTTCAAGGAGGTTCATGCTGTACAGAAGGCACAGATAGAGGCAGCATACAACCGCCAGCAGCAGGAAATTGCTCAGTTAAAGGACTTCGTTGCCAGAAATAAAGCAAGAGTTGCAACAAGAAACATGGCAATGTCCCGTCAGAAAAAGCTTGACCGCATGGATGTGATCGAATTAGCAGCCGAAAAGCCAAAGCCAGAGTTTCGCTTTTTGTATGGACGTGCACCAGGCCGCTTCTTATTTACTACAGAGCAGCTTGAGATTGGATATGACAGACCACTCACAAAGCCGCTTGACCTTGTTATGGAGCGCGGAAACCGCATAGTCATGGTAGGTGCAAATGGTATAGGAAAGACTACTCTTTTAAAGAGTCTTCTAGGACTTATAAAGCCATACAGCGGAACTGTCCATCAGGGTGATTATCTGGAAATTGGTTATTTTGAGCAGGAAACGAGCGGTGACAACGGCCGTACCTGCCTCGAGGAAATTTGGCAGGAGTTTCCGTCATGGAATCAGTATGAAGTGCGCAGTGCACTTGCAAAGTGCGGCCTGACTACAAAACACATCGAGAGCCAGGTGCGTGTCCTTTCTGGTGGTGAGCAGGCAAAGGTACGTCTGTGCAAGCTTATGAACCGCCAGAGCAATGTGTTAATCCTCGATGAGCCGACAAACCACCTCGATGCTGACGCAAAGGATTCTCTTTTGACTGCACTCAAGGAATATAAGGGAAGCATCCTGATGGTCTGCCATGAGCGCGAGTTCTATGAGGCACTTGGGGCACAGATTTGGGATTGCAGTAGCTTTTGCAGATAATTAATTGTATTTTCCAAAAACTTAACGTTTTCTTAAGGCGAAAAGCGACCGGAATCATCCGGTTGCTTTTTTGCTTTAACTATGGTAAAATGAGTCCATTATTAGTACAACTGAGAGTGGGTCAAATGGCAATTTTGACCGAATCAGGATATCCAAACAAAAAGAAAGGCACGGTAATAGCATGAAGGTTGTAATACTGGCAGGAGGATTCGGTACCAGAATCAGCGAAGAGAGCGTAAACCGCCCAAAGCCGATGGTCGAGATTGGTGATCAGCCAATTTTGTGGCATATTATGAAGGAGTATTCGCAGTACGGATTCAACGATTTTATTATCTGTCTTGGTTATAAACAATATGTGATCAAGGAATATTTTGCAAATTATTTTCTTCATACATCTGATATTACGATTGATCTCGCACATAATTCTATGGAGCTTCACGACAATTATTCAGAGCCATGGAAGGTAACACTTATTGATACAGGATTAAATACAATGACAGGCGGACGTGTAAAGCGTATCCGCAAATATGTCGGAGATGAGCCATTTTTATTGACGTATGGAGACGGTGTTTCAAATATCAATATTAAGGAGCTGTGCGAGTTTCATCGCTCCCATGGAAAGCTTGCTACAATTTCCATGACAAATGTAGGACAGCGTTTTGGTGTAATCGATTATGATGATAAGGGACAGATTGCAGCATTCCGTGAGAAATCAGATAAGGATGGCAGTATGATCAACATTGGCTATATGGTTATGGAGCCGGGCGTGTTTGATTATATTGACGGAGATGATCAGCCATTGGAGAGAGAACCATTTGAGCGTCTCGCAGCAGATGGTCAGATGATGGGTTATATTCACGAGGGTTTCTGGTCCTGTATGGATACACTTCGTGATAAGAATCGATTAGAGGCACTGTGGGAGAGCGGCAAGGCGCCGTGGAAAACATGGAAGGACTAAATAATGCAGAAAACAGAAATGTCATTTTTTCGTGATAAGAGAATACTGATCACAGGTCATACCGGTTTTAAAGGTTCATGGCTTTCGAGAATTTTAATTGATGCAGGCGCAAAGGTAACAGGTGTTTCCTTAGCGCCTCCGACAAGTCCAAGTATTTTTTCAATTTGCCGTCTGGAAAATCAGATGGACAGTGTTATTGGCGATGTTAGAGATTTTGAATTATTAAAGGAAGTATTTGAGCGTGTGCAGCCACAGATTGTGATTCATCTGGCAGCACAGCCAATTGTACGCGAATCTTACAAAAATCCGCGTGAGACATATGAGACAAATGTGATGGGTACAGTCAATATATTAGAGTGTGCACGTCAATTTTCATGTGTCCGTTCATTTTTAAATGTTACAACTGATAAAGTATATGAGAACAAAGAGTGGGAGTGGGGCTACCGTGAGGAGGATGTGCTGGACGGATTTGATCCATATTCAAACAGCAAATCCTGTTCAGAGCTGGTTACACACAGCTACATCCGCTCTTTTTTTGCGGATAGTGATACGGCAGTATCTACTGCAAGAGCAGGCAATGTTATAGGAGGCGGTGATTTTGCATCAGACCGTATTATACCTGACTGCTACAGAAGTGCAGTGATTAAGCAGTCTGTGACAGTAAGAAATCCATATTCAATTCGCCCGTATCAGCATGTGTTGGAGCCTTTGTTTTTATATCTGACAATTGTAAAGAAACAGTGGGAGGATCCATCCATTCGCGGCTATTACAATGTAGGACCAGATGACTGCGATTGTGTGGACACTGGCACATTAACTACGCTGTTTTGTAAGAGCTGGGGCAGAGGCATGCAGTGGCAAAATAAGAGTGACGGCGGTCCTCATGAGGCTGGCTTTTTGAAGCTGGACTGCTCAAGAGTAAGGCGTGTCTTTGGCTGGAAACCGACATGGCATATTGAAAAGGCTGTGGCAAAGAGTGTAGAGTGGTATCAGCTTTATAATATGTTGATTACTCATCTGGCAGAGCCAAAGGAGCTTGCAGATAAAATGAATGCCTGCATGAGAGAGCAGATAAGAAGCTTTTTAACAGATGGAGAGGAGCAGTAATAAATGTTTGAAAATATGAATGAACAACAGGCGAGAGAAGAAATTCTAAAACAAGTAGCTGCCTATTGCGATAAATATCATAATACAAAGAAGGAATTTAAGGAGGGAGACCGTATTCCATACGCGTCACGTGTTTATGACAGCGAGGAGATGGTAAATCTTGTGGACAGCTCACTGGAATTTTGGCTGACAGCAGGACGCTATACAGATGAGTTCGAGCGCGAGTTTTCAAAATATTTAGGTGTTCGCTTTTGCTCTCTTGTCAATTCTGGTTCATCAGCGAATTTGATCGCATTTATGGCGCTGACTTCTCCGCTATTGGGAGAACGACAGGTAAAAAGAGGCGATGAGGTAATCACAGTTGCTGCAGGTTTTCCGACAACAGTAACACCAGTAATCCAGTATGGTGCAGTTCCAGTGTTTGTAGATGTGACAATTCCTCAGTACAATATTGATGTCACAAAGCTTGAAGAAGCATTGTCTGATAAGACAAAGGCCGTGATGATCGCGCATACACTTGGCAACCCATTTGATTTGGAGGCAGTAAAGGCATTTTGCGACCGTCATAATTTATGGCTTGTTGAAGATAATTGTGATGCACTTGGCTCTGTCTATGAGATTGACGGCAGCAAAAAGCTGACAGGAACAATTGGTGATATAGGAACATCAAGCTTCTATCCGCCGCACCATATGACGATGGGTGAGGGCGGTGCTGTATATACAAACAATCCACTGCTTCACCGAATTGTGCGTTCATTTAGAGACTGGGGACGTGACTGCATTTGTCCTCCGGGATGTGATAATTTCTGCGGTCATCGCTTTGATAAGCAATATGGTCAGCTTCCATTAGGATATGACCACAAATATGTGTACTCCCATTTTGGTTATAATTTAAAGGCAACTGATATGCAGGCAGCAGTAGGCTGTGCACAGTTAAAGAAGTTCCCATCTTTCGTGGAGAAGAGACGTCATAACTTTGCTTATTTAAAAGAGCTTTTGTCTGACTGCGCAGATAAGCTGATTCTTCCTGAGGCAGCAGCGCATTCTAATCCGAGCTGGTTTGGCTTTTTAATGACATGTAAGGAAGGCGTGGATCGTACAAAGGTAGTGAACTATATTGAGTCACACGGCGTTCAGACACGTATGCTGTTCTCAGGCAATCTGATAAAGCATCCTTGTTTTGATGATATTCGTGGAACAGAGGCATATCGTGTTGTCGGTGGTTTAGAGCAGACTGACCGTATTATGACATCTACATTCTGGGTTGGTGTTTATCCTGGTATGACAGATGAGAAGATTGAATATATGGCAAAGGTAATTCACGAAGCATTGGAGGGCTAAGTTATGAGAATGAAGGTATCCAACTATATTGCAAAACTGCTTGTTCAAAATGGAATTACAGATGTATTTATGATCACCGGAGGCGGTGCAATGCATCTTGATGATGGACTTGGTCATGAGCCGGGACTTCACTGTGTATATAATCACCATGAGCAGGCATGTGCCATTGCAGCGGAAAGCTATGCCAGAATCCATAACCGCATTGCAGCTGTCTGTGTCACAACAGGACCTGGCGGAACAAACGCAATCACAGGTGTAGTCGGAGGATGGCTCGACTCTATTCCGATGCTTGTTATTTCAGGTCAGGTACGCTATGATGTAACGGCAAGAAGCACAGGCCTTGGTATTCGTGCATTTGGCGATCAGGAGTATGACATCTGCAAGAGTGTAGAGCCTATGACAAAATATTGTGAGATGGTGATTGATCCAAAGCGTATTCGCTATGCTGTTGAGAAAGCACTTTATCTTGCACAGACTGGAAGACCAGGTCCGTGCTGGCTTGATATTCCGTTAAATGTGCAGGGTGCAACAGTTGAGACAGATGAGCTTGAAGGTTTTGATCCGACAAAAGAAAATCTGACAGCGATTCCGTCTGTTACTAATGAGCAGGCAGACGCTATTATCGAGAAAATTCGTCAGGCAAAGCGTCCGGTATTAAATGCCGGAAATGGAATACGTATTGCAGGAGCATTTGATGTATTTCGCCGTGTCGCAGATAAGCTTGGCATTCCAGTTGTGACTGGCTGGAACAGCATTGATTTAATGGAGGATGAGCATCCGCTGTACACAGGACGTGCTGGAAATATGGGTGACCGCGCTGGAAATTTTGCCGTACAAAACAGTGATTTGCTATTTTCAGTTGGAAGCCGATTAAGCATTCGTCAGGTTAATTATGATTGGCCGGCTTGGGCAAAGCATGCATTTGTCATTATGAATGATATTGATGCAGAGGAATTGAAAAAGCCGTCTCTTCATGTAGAAATGCCGGTGTGGGCTGATGCAAAGGATCTTCTTGAAAAGCTTGAGAGCCGCTTAAATGAAAAGCTTGCAGATGGTGAAGTATTATTTAAGGGTGATGAGTGGAGACAGGTTTGTGAAAAATGGAAGAAGGATTATCCTGTTGTTCAGCCAAAGCATTATGAGCAGAAGAGCCCGGCAAATGTGTATGCATTTATTAAAGAAGAAAGCCGCCGCTTAAACGAGGGTCAGATTACAGTAGTAGGAAATGGCTCTGCATGTGTTGTAGGCGGTCATGGCTATGTTATAAAGAAAGGTCAGCGCTTTATTTCAAATTCAGCTATTGCATCGATGGGTTACGATCTGCCGGCAGCAATTGGAGCTTGTGTCGCAAATAAGCGCTATTGCAAGGAGACAGGTGAGAAGGAGCAGGATATCATCTGCGTAACAGGAGACGGAAGTATTCAGATGAATCTTCAGGAGCTGCAGACAATCATCCATCACCAGTATCCGATCAAGATTTTTCTGATCAATAATGGCGGATACCATTCCATTCGCCAGACACAGAACAACTATTTTGGAAAGCCGCTTATTGGTATAGGAAAAGACAGCGGTGATCTTAGTTTCCCAGATATGGCAAAATTAGCGCCGGCATATGGTTTCCCATTTATTCGCATTGACAGCAACGATGCTCTTGGTGAGGGAATCGAGAAGGCACTGTCCATAAATGGACCTGTTATCTGCGAGGTAATGGTTGATATGGATCAGAAGTTTGAGCCAAAGGCAGCATCAAAGCCAATGCCAGATGGCAGCATGGTTTCTGCACCGCTTGAAGATTTAGCGCCATTTCTTCCAGAAGAAGAGTTAAAGAGTATTATGCGCTGGTCTTCCGAAGAGTAATTTTACGACTTCTCGACAGACAGTCTACATGGCAAGCCTGACCGCTTCGCTTTACGGCGTTGCCATTGTAGATGTCTGTCGAGAAGTCTGCCAGAAAGAAACAGCTAGGAGTAATATATGCGTGTAATAGTAACAGGAGCGACAAGCTTCATAGGAAGCCATGCCGTACAGGCGCTTGTCAGCCAAGGCTTTGAAGTTTGTGCGCTGATTCGTCCCAATTCAGCTGGCAAAAAAAATTTAGAGCAGATGATAATAAAAAAAGAACTGCTTGAGATTATAGAGTGTGAGCTGAGTGGGCTGAAAGAATTGGCGCTGAATGCTGAAAAACTTAGCAAAATCGGACAAAAATGGTCTCATGATTTGGGGAGAGCCGATTATTGGCTGCATTTAGGCTGGGATGGCTCTGGAAGTGATAACAGAAAGCTAGCTGATATTCAGTCAATGAATGCCGTCTATGCGCTTGATGCGCTTGAGACTGCAGCTGCCGCCCACTGTAAGCGTTTTCTTTTTTGTGGCTCACAGGCAGAGTATGGCGTGCGAAATACGACAATGCGAGAGACAGACGAGCTACATCCGCTTTCTGAGTATGGAAAGGCTAAGGCTAAGGTGGGAAGAGAGGCTATTATGCGTGCAGAAGCACTTGGCATAACATATATTCACACACGCGTCTTTTCTGTTTATGGTCCTGGCGATCATCAATGGTCACTTGTGGAAAGCTGCATGCGCACCTTCAAAGAAGGCGGTATAATGGAGCTTGGTGCATGTACACAGCTTTGGAATTATCTTTATATTGACGATGCAGTTAATGTAATTGTGACGCTTTTGACTGGTTATGCACCGGCAGGTGTCTATAACGTGGCTGGTGAAGATACAAGGCCGCTTCGCGAATATATTGAGACGATACGAGCACTGTGCGGCGGACAAGGCACCTGCCAGTATGGCAAGCGGCCGCCAAACGCAGAAGGTGTGACATCACTAGATCCTGATATCACAAAACTAAAAGAAATAACAGGATTTCATCAGATGATTTCCTTTGAAGAGGGAATTAAAAAGATGCTTATGTGAGTAGACGTTACAAGAAGTTGCTTCGGCAGTGGCGGGCGGAGAAAAATCGGTATCCCTCACTGACATGAGGCAAGTCACAGTAGAACTATTTTCGACAAGTCAGACTCCGTGAAAATACCGACTGTGGGTTGAAACAAACAGGAAAGGCATGTTAATTATGGGAAATTGCATTTCATGCAAAGAATCTCTTACAAATACAGAGATAATTGCATTTGACAATATGCCGGCAGTGGCACAGCACATGCCGGATAAAGAACAAGTAAAAAATGACAGAGGAATTCATCTGCCGCTGTGCCAGTGTAAAAAATGTGGTCTGATTCAATTTGATTGCGAGCCAGTCGAATATTACCGCGATGTTATTCGTGCAGGCGGCTATTCCACCACAATGGTAGAGCTGCGCCGCCGTCAATATCAGGAATTTATTAAATGTTATCAGCTTGAGGGAAAGAAAATCATCGAGGCAGGATGCGGAAGAGGTGAGTTTCTTCGCGTATTAAAGGAATTTCCAGTTAAAGGATATGGTATTGAGCACGATCCTTCTTTGGCGGAGATTGCAAAGGAGAGTGGTCTTTTAGTTTCATGTGATTTTACAGAAACTATAGATCAAAAGCTTCCAAATGGACCGTTTGATGCGTTTTTATCCTTTAATTTTTTAGAGCATCAGCCATCACCTGATGTGATGCTGACTTGTCTTTACAACAATTTGACAGATGATGGTGTGGGACTTATCACAGTTCCAAGCTTTGAATATATTACAGATCACAATACCTATTATGAGCTTATTCACGATCATTTGGCATATTATACATTTGATTCTCTGACATATCTTTTGAATCAGAATGGTTTCATTGTCGAAAGCAAAGAAATGATCAACCGTGATACGCTTTCTGTGATGGTAAAAAAGACAAAGACACCAATTTCTCAGGTATCCTCATGGAAGGATTTTACAAAAGAAATCACTGCGCTTGGCGATAGTTTAGCAAGTATCAGGGAACAGATGAAGGCACTTTCTGAAAGTCTTACAGGAAAGAATCTTGCTATTTGGGGTGCAAGTCATCAGGGCTTTACACTAGCAGCAACAACATGTCTTGGTGAAAAAGCAGAGTATATTATTGACTCAGCGCCATTTAAGCATGGAAAATATGCACCAGCTTCACATCTTATAATTGTGTCGCCAGATGAGGCGCTTAAGAATGTACCAGATGCGATTTTAATCGCAGCACCGGGTTACACAGATGAGATTTCAAATGTGATTCGTGTTCGCTTCCCTAAGACGGTGCGTATATTCGCAATCCGCAGCAATAAAATAGAAGAAATTTTGTAATTTTGAGAAGCTTTTTAAGAGAAAGGCATGGTTATTGATCTATGAAGGCATTTGTATTAAAAGAGCCGGGTGTTGTAGGCTATGAACAGGTTCCTGAGCCTGTATTGACTCCGTATGGAGCCATCTTAAAGCCAGTCGCTGTCGCACCGTGCTCATCTGATGTCCATACTGTTTTTGGAGGCGGTTCAAGAAAGGCACCAAATCTAGTGCTTGGTCATGAATGTGTGGCGCGAGTGCTTGAAGTTGGTGAGTATGTGACTGATTTTGTACCGGGAGAGCTAGTAGCAGTACCAGCAATCACACCAGACTGGCGGGCAAAAAGCATTCAGGAGCACAATTTTAAGCATGCATCAGCACCATTTTCAGGTCATCAGCTTGGACGCACACAGCCAGGTGTATTTTCAGAGCGTTTTCTTATTCCAGATGCTGATACGACACTGGCGAAAATTCCAGAGGGTGTTAGCTTAGAGCAGGCACTTATGTGTGTAGATGTTGTGACAACTGGATTTACAGGAGCACAAAATGCCGATATTAAATTTGGTGATACTGTTGTAGTTATGGGAATTGGTCCTATTGGACTTATGGCAGTAGCAGGTGCAGCTCATTTAGGTGCGGCAAGGATCCTTGCTGTAGGAAGCCGTCCGCTTTGTGTAAAGACTGCTTATGAGTTTGGTGCAACAGAAGTCTTAAGCTATAAAGATGGCGATATAGTCAAACAGGTAATGGCGCGAACAGATGGAATAGGAGCAGATAGTGTCATAATCTGCGGAGGAAACGATGAAGTATTTGCGCAGGCAATTGATATGGTGCGCTATGGTATCGGAACCGTTTCCAATGTCAATTATTTTGGCGGAACAGGAAATCTTCCATTTCCAAAATTTTCCGGAGGACGCGGTATGGCAGGAAAAACAATCCGTACTGAGTTAGCAGAAGGAGGACGTGCACGTATCGAGCGCATGTTATCCATGGTAAAGTATGGAAGAATCCATCCAGAAAAGCTAGTCACCCATCATCTTAATGGACTTGATCAGATAGAAGATGCACTGTATTTAATGCGAGACAAGCCTGCCGACCTAATTAAAGTGATGGTTACTATGGAATAATAAAAGAAAGTTAGAAGGCACATTTCATGAAAACAATTAGTATTGTAGTGCCCTGTTATAATGAAGAGGAAAATGTTCAGGCGATGGCTGATGCGCTTCGCGAGACATTTAAAAAGGATCTTCCAGCCTATCGCTATGAGATCCTTTTTATAGATAACGATTCAAAAGACAGGACAAGAGAAATTATCCGAAAGCTTTGTGCAGAGGATAAGGGGATTAAGGGAATTTTTAATGCAAAAAATTTCGGACAGTTCAATTCACCGTACTATGCTATGCTCCAGACAACAGGAGATGCCACAGTACTGATGGCTGCCGATTTTCAGGATCCGGTTGAGATGATCCCAAGGTATGTAAAAGAATGGGAAAACGGATATAAAATTGTAATTGGAATTAAAAAGTCCAGCCAGGAAAATAAATTGATGTACTGGCTTCGCGGCTGTTACTATAAATTAATCAAGAAACTTTCTGATGTTGAGCAGATTGAGCAGTTTACAGGTTTTGGTCTTTATGATAAGAAGTTTATCAATGTCATGAGAGAGCTTAACGACCCAACACCATTTTTAAGAGGAATCGTAGCAGAGCTTGGCTTTAAACGAAAGGAAATCCCTTACGAGCAGCCAAAGAGGCGTGCAGGAAAAACAAGCAATAATTTCTACCGTTTATATGATGCTGCAATGCTTAGCATTACTTCTTATACAAAAGTAGGACTTAGACTGGCGACCTTTATAGGTATGACAGTTGGCTGTATCAGTCTGGTAGTTGCAATTATTTATCTGATTTTAAAGCTTTTATTTTGGGACAATTTCCCAGCAGGTATGGCACCGCTTTTAATTGTTACTTGTCTGCTTGGTTCTATACAGCTGTTCTTTATCGGATTAATTGGTGAATATATTATGAGCATCAATGATCGTGTAAAGAAGCGTCCGCTTGTTGTGGAAGATGAACGTCTGAATTTTTTAGACGAGAAAGAAAAAGAAAATGAGGCAGATGACAAGGAAGCAGAAGATGGCTGCAAAAATCAGAAAGCCGAATGAGAGGAATAAAAATTGGAATTTGACAAGACAACACAAGATGCGCTTAAACTGATTCATGAGGGAAATCATATAATTTTCCGTGAGGTAGGGCGCGTCTGTGAGAAATATCATTTGAATTATTTTTTAGACAGCGGAAATCTTATAGGTGCTGTGCGTGAGAAATCTGATATTCCGTGGGATGATGACGCGGATATCGCTATGACAAGAAAAGATTTTGAGGTATTTCGCAAGGTAGCACGTACCGAACTAAAGGATGGCTTTGTCTATGTGGAGCCAGATGAATTAAATGGTGCATTTTATGATTTTGTGCCGCGTGTTGTGATGCTTGATTCAACTATGCGCGAAAATAATGCAGAGCAAAAATATTATGGAAATGGCATTCATAATCATATGCGAACAGATATTTTTATAGTGGATGATGTTTCAGACAACATGTTAAAGCACAAATTTTGTCATGCTTTATTGATTCTTGTGTATGGCATGTGCATGGGACGCCGTTATAAGCTTGACCTTTCAGAGTATAAGGGTGCATCTAAGGCAGTAGTTGCTATTCTTTCTGTAATCGGACGCATCTTCCCTGTAAAGACACTTGTTCATTGGTATGATGCAATCAGCAAGATGGAGCGCGGTCAAAATAAAAAGCATAAGCGCTGCTACTACAGCAACTGCCTGTTTCCAGATCTGGGAAAGATTTATCAGGCGAAGTGGTTTGACCATGCAGTTGATTTAGAGGTTGATGGAGAGAAATTTCCTGGTCCTTGCGGATATCATGAGGCGCTTACAATGCTTTATGGCGATTACATGACACCGCCGCCTCCGGGAGACAGAGAGCTTGTTCATTGTGATCCTAAATTTGTCACATTATCATACAGCGAAAAGGGAGAGAAAAATTCATGACAGAAAAGCAGCCAAAAGCAAAATCAGGCTTACGCCGATTTGCGGGGGATATGGTTTACAGTCTTGCCGGGCTGATGATTTTGAATATGACGCTTTCTTTTGTGGTATATCCGTTTTTAAGAAGCCGTATGGGTGCTGAAGGAAGCGGAAAAATGTTGTTCTTTACAGCAATCATGGGTCTGATGGCATCGGCAGTTGGTTCTGGAATCAATTATGGCCGTATGAAAGCTTCTACACGTCATGAGACAAAAAATGGTGATTACAATCGCTTTCTTGTATTCACAGCACTTTTATGTGCGATTGTCACTGTAGTGGCAATTTGTGTGAAAAAAGATACAGCAGGTGCTCTTCCTATTTCTATTGGCGTACTTATTTTTGTGACAACAGTGCGCTATTATGCAGATGTAGAATATAGACTGAGCTTAAATTACAGAGGCTTTTTCTTCTATTATCTTTTTATTGCAGTAGGTTATGCGATTGGCATGGCGCTGTATGGAATTAGTCATTCCTGGGTAAGCATCTTTATTTTAGGAGAGGTGTTTGGACTGCTGTTTGTCACAATCACAGGAAGCATCTTTAAAAAGCCATTTTTTAAAAAGAGTCAATTTTTCAGGGAAGATGCAAAAACATGTGTGTCACTGTCATCGGCATATCTGCTGTCAGATTTTGTAACATACACAGACCGTGTTGTGCTTCCTATGACAGCCGGAGATGCAGCTTCCTATTATTTCTTTATTGCAAGTACTGTCGGAAAGATGAGTTCTCTGATCTCAACACCGTTAAATGGTGTTATCACAGGTCATCTTGCACGCTATCAGGGAAAAATCACAAAGAAGATGTTAACTGGTGTATTTGCTGCATTGTCAGCGCTTGCAGTTATATTGATTGCTGGAACAACACTTGGTTCTCATATTTACGTATATCTCTTTTACAGAGAGGATTACAATGTAGTAAAAAATCTGTTTTTGCTGGCAAATGCCGGACAGGTATTTTTCTTTATGAGTAATACAATGATGACAGTTGTGCTTAGATTTGCACCAGAGCGTTATCAGCTGATCATGGGTGTGATTTATGCAGTATTGTTCTTTGCAGCAGTAGTTCCTGCTATGTACCTTTACAAAATCTGGGGTGCTGTATGGGGACTTCTTGCAGTCAATGTCGTTAAGTTCTTATTAATTACAATGCTTGGCTTTTTGGCATTGTCAAAAAATGAGCGAAAAGAAAGGGTGTGAAAAAATGAGTCAGAAACATCAAAAGAGTCAGGCACGTAGTATTTCAGTAAATGCAATTGCTGAAAAGCCGCTTCTTATCTGGGATTATGTAGCATTTGCTGCAATCGCAGTCTTTTGCTTTTTAGTTTTTCAGCAGTCCGATCTTTTGCATACGGCAGGCTGCAGCTACGGTTATTTAAATGGTCATTTCCGTGATTTTTATGATTATTGCGGAACATTTGATATTCATCCGGCATACATGCCAAGCTTTTATCTTATCTTTGCCATCTGGAATATTCCGATGCGTCTGTTTGGCGTCGTGACATTTCCAACGGAAAATCTGCCTGTTCTTGCTATTTTATGGGCAAAGCTCTTACCATGTCTGATCTATGTGGCAAGCGGTGTGTTGATTTATCATATTGCCATCCTTGCCGGAATGGGCAGCAAGAAATCAAAGCTTTGTGCATATGCATGCCTTACTATGCCAGTTGCTTTTTATGCGCAGTTTATCTTTGGCCAGTATGACATCATCATGACATTCTGTGTACTTCTTGGCGTTTACTATTATTTAAAGAAGAAGGACATTTGGTTTATTTTCTGGTTTGCCATTGCGATGACATTTAAATATTCAGCGCTGTTAATCTTTGCACCGCTTCTTTTATATCGTGAGAAAAATGTATGGAAGATTATTGCATCCTGCGTGCTGCTTATGGTGCCATTTGTATTGGAGTTTTTTGTTTACAGAAACAGCCCGGTATTTCAGGCATATGTGTTTGGATTTGGCGGAAATGCAGTCAGCAGTCCGACAGGCTACATCATGAATGCAGGATACTATACAGGATTTGAATTATCAACATTCCATTATGAGGTCAGCTTTGCTGTTTTGGCATTTGGTACATTGTGCGCATGGTGTTATTTCAATAAGCCGACAGATGACAGAAATTTCGTTAATACGATATTTTATATCTGCTGTCTTGCCTTCTTTGTACTGTTTGGTTTGTCAAAGTGGCATCCGCAGTGGCTGCTGTTTGCCGTACCATTTTGGGTTATCAGTTCATTCCTTCATAAAGATACGAAAATTTTTATGATTTTGGACTTGATTTTTATGTTAGTTTATACCATATTTAATGTACAGATGATTCCTAACAATGTAGATCAGGCGATGTTTAATAACGGCATCTTACGATCTCTTGTAAATGGAAACATCGGTACTGAGCTCATGATGGAGGATTTGATTGCAAAGCTTGATAAAAGTCTTTGCCTGTCAATTCTTACAATGATGATGCTTGTATATGCTGTATTTAAGCATCCAAAGTATTGTGCACAAAATCCTGCACAGGAAGTCAATTGCATGGGTTGGATGCGCACTCGCTTTATTGGTGGTGTTGCAATTTTTGTCGTTCCGGCATTTGTGTGTCTGATGGCATATTTCAAAGCACCATATGCGGGATATAAAGTTGAAAATGTGTACAGCCAGGTACAGCTTTGTGAGCTTGGTGATGAGGTGAGCCAGACGTTCTGTGCAACAGGCAATTCAATTGATAAGATTCGCTTTGTCGCTGGTGTCAATGATCGTGTCAACAAAGGATACGTGAAGCTGACAGTAAAGGACAGTGATGATAAAATTCTTTATGAGCAAGATTGGGAAACATCAGGCTGGCTTGAGGATCGCATCATTACGGCGAACTTAAATGGGGTGCCGACTACACCGGGTGAATATTATACAGCGGTGTTTGAAGTGACACAGGCAAATGGTGATTATGCCGTATCCATCTATCGCTCAGAGGATAATGTAACAGGTGACAAAAAGGAGATCGCAGAGGCTGATGGAAAGAAGCAAAGCTATCAGCTTGAGATGATCGTCTATCAATAAGCAGAAAGGCGTAGGTGTTTTATGACACAAATTGAATTCGTCACAGAGTTAGAGCAGGCGCTTCGTGGAAATGTGGAAGAGCGCATCATTCAGGAAAATGTAAGATACTATAATGACTATATCAGTGAGCAAAGAGCAGCAGGAAAGTCTGAGGAAGAGATTTTTGCTTCACTTGGAAGTCCGCGTCTTATTGCAAAGACGATTATTGATACCTCCGGTGAGGCAAGCACGCAGGGAAACAGCCGTGCCGGAAGCTACAACTACAGCACAGATTCAGACGACAGTTCAACTGGCGGTGATGGCTGGAGCTTTAGCTGGATGAAAGAGACTGCATCCAAGAACTGGGTGACAAAGACCATTGCGATTTTAGCAATTGTAGCAGTTGTTTTTCTTGTATTAAGCATTATCTTTAAGCTCGTAGCAATCCTATTCAAACCGGCAGTTGTTGTACTGGCAGTGGCAGCCGTGTATTATCTGGTGAAAAATTCATCAAATAAATAAAAAACGTGACAGAAAAAATGTGACGTAAAAGCATGATAGAAAACATGCAAAAAACATGAGGAAAATGTCATGCATAAACAAACCTTCTGGTGCCATACTAGATGTGAAGGCGAAAGCCTTTTTCAATCTAGTTACACATCAGGAGGTTTTTATTATGAGAAATTATAGCGATTCAGAAAACAGTTACAACAAGAAGGAACAGGATTCATATCGAAATCAGGCGGTAAACTGCCACAGTACAAAGGAAGAAAATTCTGCAACTAACTGTCACAGAGATAAAGACACATCAGAGAAAAATTCAAAAGACGAGTGGAAGAATGCCAGTAATTCCAGAAATGCCGCAAAATCCTATCAGGCACGAAATGCAGCCGATAACTGCAAGAGACAGTAATATGTAAGAGTATTGCGAAGAGTAGTTTTAGAAAACGGGCGCGAGAATCCTTGAGGATTCCTGCGCCCGTTTCCTTTACATATTCGTAAACGTGCAGAAATAATATTGACACCAAATATGATACCATATATAATATAGATAGGAGGTATTCAAAACCGAGGCATGAACCTATTAAAAAAGTGTATGTAGAGATGGTAAAACAGATTGTGGAAAGTGAGGCGGTAAATGATGAAAACGCTGAATGATTATTTGATAATGAACTATCGTATGGAAATTGTAGAGGATAAGGATGAGGGCGGTTTCGTGGTTTCATTTCCAGAGCTTCCGGGATGTATCACCTGTGGAGAAACAGTAGAATCCGCTGTTGCAAATGCTTTGGATGCTAAGAAGGCATGGTTAGAAGCTGCCATTGAAGATGGTATCGAAATTCACGAGCCGGACAGTTTGGAGGAATATTCAGGACAATTTAAGCTTAGAATACCTCGCAGCTTGCATCGTTCTCTTGCAGAACATTCCAAGAGGGAAGGTATCAGCATGAATCAATATTGCGTGTATCTTCTCTCAAAAAATGATGCAGTATATTCAAAATAGTAGTTGCAGACAGCAGTTTCAATCACCATAATGAAGTAACTTGCCGAGGAGAAATAATACATGATAGGAGGTGTATCGTTATCGGCGCAAAATATTTGCTAGTTTTCGTATGCAGTCTACTACAAATATTCCTGACAAAATATGATATTTCAGTTGTCCCAAAGGACCATTCAGAAAGCTATCGAAGTCCGTATGTGGTT
The DNA here is from genome assembly GCF_020687335.1 of Anthropogastromicrobium aceti. NCBI lineage: Bacteria > Bacillati > Bacillota > Clostridia > Lachnospirales > Lachnospiraceae > Anthropogastromicrobium > Anthropogastromicrobium aceti. Next base: position 5,044 of record NZ_JAJEQN010000040.1, on the reverse strand, counting down.
CAGGATGCAGCTGAGATGGGAATTGAGTTAGTGCCAAACCGCAACGAATTTATGAGTTATTCGATTACCAATCATACAGATCAGTACTTGGAGTGTTCTCATTGGCGAAAACTCGAAATTTGCAATGACAGTGAATGGTATGAATTTTGGGTTGAGTCAAAAAATTCTGATTAAATGTAGAAGAAATGCCGCCTGCACCGACAAAAAAGATCTGTGCAAGCGGCATTTCGAATTACTTTCTCGGAATTGAATCCTTCACTTGATTTTCTCATACTGCTGATATAAAATATAGATGAAAGAATTGTCTATACAAAGAATGAAAACAAGTCGTGGAGGGAAATTTAAGTGATAGAAAGAATATTAAAGATAGTATATGTTTTCACTATGTTCATTAATGTGGGATTGTATGGTGTTAGCTTTATTTTGAAATTAAATGTGATCCCAATTCAAGTGGACTTGAGTGGATTAAGTGCAGTTGAAAAAAGAGAAATGCTGTCGAATCTTGCAATCAATTATCCATTAGGGGAAAGTATGTATTATGTTGCAATTGGATTAAGTATTGTGCTAGCAATTGTATTGCTTACATATTTGAATGTCAAATTGGTTTCGTGGAGAAGACGGAAATAAGCTTGATTTATTTTTGGAATTTTTGGATTCTGTAAGTATCTGTTTGAAACTTACAGAATCTTTTTCTTTTATGTGGTGGTATTATGAACTTTATCGGCTCGAAATGTAAGAACGTAAAGTTAGCGCAGATTTTAAGCGTAACGTTGAAATTGGTCCGTTTGGTAGTATATGGAAATAGATAGGAGTATGTGAATTGTTGTAAGAAGAAAAGATTCTGTGAAGAAAAACAAAAACTGAAAGTGACAAAACTGTCACCGAAAAGTAAGGGAATTGTCATGTTACTAGTTTAAGATAAACACATCAAATAAAAAGTTATCAAACAACAAACGATCAAACAAACGGGAGGCGATAACGATTGAAAAGTAAGAAAAAAATGAAGCGAAAGAGAATGAAAAAAGGAATGTTACTGGCGGAGCTATATCGATTGTTCACGGTGAGGCGATTGATGACGGGACTCTTTCTTGTTGCCATGATTGCAGTCATTTCCGTGTCGGATTTGATTTCAATTGATTCGATCAGTTGGCCCGCAGAGTTAAAGCAAAGTATTTGTGATCAGCTTCAGATCACGTTGGTATTTGATCGGTATAAGTCCTTGTATGTAATTGCGGCAAGTATTTGTACGGTGACAACCTTTCCATCCGACATTAAAAATCATGTTTTACCTTATATTCGGCAGCGAACAGATTTTGATAGCATGATGAATGCAAGATTGCTTGCGATTGCAGCTTACATAATTGTTACCATGATCACGGGATTTTTGCTGGCCGGCGTATTCCTGAATCCATTCATGACGATTGAAACACGTGGCAGTTCATTGTATGGAATTTTTCAGCCACTTATGAACAGCAAGGCCGCATGGATTTACCTGGTTCTCATGAGCTTTAATCTTGCAATGTCTATTATTCCAGTGTGCTATCTTGCAGCGGCAGTCGCCATTTTGAAACCAGATGAGTATGTAGCAGTTGGAGCGGGCTTTTTTGTGTTTTATCTTTTGTTTTATTTTACGGAGGCGCTGCCATGGATGTTTTCTTACAGTTCACTTACATCCGAACCGGGAAGAGCATCAGTTGGTGAAGTAATTTATCATGTCGTATTTTTTACGATTTGTTCGCTGGCGGCAGCAAAGTGTGTGAAAGCTGTGATGCAAAAGCGCTTTTTAAATGGAATGGATTAGAAGCATTGTATGATTGTATTGAACGTGAAATCGTAGGAATTGTAGTAAGGAGGCATGTATGAGAACGAAAAAACAGATTGAAAAAATGATGATAGGAATGTTTCTTGGCGGTGGATGTCTGCTTTCATCCTGCCATTCAGTTCATATGAGTGCAGAGGATCGTTTACAGGGTGATTATCAGGAGGCAGCTGCAGAGGTAGAACTGGAAACAGTGGAAGAATTAACTGCATTTGCGTACAATGATGTTTCGGTCATTCCATATACAGTAGAAAATATTGCGAGGGGATTTACTGATTTGAGCGATGAAGAAATTGAAAAATATAAGGTATGTGACGAACATGATCAAAAGTCTCTTATTATACCAGAAGAAAGTACGGAGATACAACTGAACTTTGGAGATATTAGTTTTTACTTTTATACTATTGATCCGGAAGATGCATTAAGATATTTGAATATCACACAACCAGAAGATCATAAACGACGATTTTTATTGTCGGAGCTGGCAGAGCGTTTTCCGAAAAAAGATTTCGATCAGTTATCGAGAGAAGAAGTAATAAAGATTTGTGATCAGGCGATGGCCGATGCAGAGATTCCTGCGGTGTTTGAAAATGCATTTGCGATGGATTATGAGACGCTGCGCAAGCTTCAGCAAGATGCCTCAAAACAATATGGAGAGGGCTTTTATTGTGCACCGGGATCGGAATATATCGAAGGGTCTGATCCGTGGAATGGCACATGGAATGTGAAGCAGTGGACAAAAGAGCAGGAAGCTTACTATGTTGTCTATAAGCAGCAACTGGATGAAAAACGTTTTTATTCGCCAATCTTTCCGTGGATAGAGTTGTTTGTCAATGCGGATGGTCAGATTTTTTATGCAAATAGTGGCATGCCAGCGCTTGATCTTTCACAGGCCAAAAAGGAAGAACAGAAAATCATTTCGGCACAGGAGGCATATTCGATGGGAGCAGCCATTTTGCAGAAACAGAAATTGAACCAATCTAAGATTCTCTCTGTAAAGCTGTGCTACAGTCATAAGAAGTATATAAATGTGGAGGAGAAAAATGAGAAAGTAGTAGGTGCTTCTGCCTCCATCATTCCGTGCTGGGAGATTTGCTTTGGCACAGATGTATCAGGGACAAATGTAAATGACTATTTGTATTTGGATGCGGTAACCGGATTGGAGGTGCAGAATGGTATATACTGAAAGAGGCATTTTGAAACGATCTGTTTCGATTATGATGACGAACTTTTTGAAGTGGAAACATGATTATCGTGTATGGTTTGTATTTTTGATGGAGGGCTTTTTGGTAGGTCAATCCATGAGTGGACTGATTCGATATGCACTTTTTATGAAGAAGACGGTAACTCCATTCTTGCTTCCATTTTTGTTTTTTGATGCCTCCATTGCAAATGGGCTGTTAAAGGTGATGGTCTATTTTGGCGTGATTGTGTTGTTTTGCAATGCACCATTTTGTGATACAACGCTTTACAGTGTGATTGCGCGAAGCAAAAAGAAAGCATGGTGGCTTGGAAATTGCTTTTATATCATGGTGGCATCTGCGGTGTATTTGCTTTATTTTTGTCTGATTTGCGCAGTGATATCGATACCAGTGATCACATTCAAACCATTTTGGGGAAGTGTGGTTCAAAGTATCTTGGTGGAAGATGTAGATGTTTTAAATTCATATATGGGAAGCCTGACGTTTTCAAAAGATGTGCTTCAGACCATATATCCAGATTCTGCCCAGTGGATGACCTTTGGGATTGCATGGCTGTCTTTTACGGGAATTGGCTTTTTGATATATGCGGTGAACCAGCTGTCTGGAAAGTATAGATTGGGAAGTATTGTGGCGAGCTTTTTCGTTTTGTTGGATCCAGTGGTGCGCTGGATTGTACTTCAAGCTTATTGGATGTATTATGTTTCGCCAGTCAGTTGGAGCAGCATTGAACACTGGAAGATTCTGGGGATGGAACGGCCATTAAATCAGAACATTATTATTCCTGCAAATGTGATAATCTGTATCGTCTTATTCGTCATAGCCGGTATAGGAACGAGACGAAAGGATATTACCGTATAGCAGGAACGAGAAAAAAGATAGTATCGTGTAAAAAGAGGAAAACAAAAATCGGAGGAAACGGCAATGATTGAAATCGAAAATTTGACAAAAACATTTGGCACGCAGACCGTAATATCGGATGTGTCTGGCATATTTTATCCCGGAAAAATATATGGCTTTGTGGGAAGAAATGGTTCTGGAAAAACAGTGCTGATGAAGATGATACTTGGTTTTATTAAGCCTACGTCGGGAACGATAAAAGTAAATGGAAAACAGGTTGGAAAAGAGATTGACATTCCTGATGATATAGGCGCAATCATTGAGACACCGGGCTTTTTGCCAGAATATTCGGCATTTCAAAACTTGAAGCTGATGGCAATGATTCGCGGGAAAATCACGAGCAAACGAATCCGTGAGACAATCAAGCTAGTCGGATTGGATCCGGATAGCAAAAAGCATGTTGGAAAATATTCACTTGGAATGCGTCAACGCCTTGGCATTGCACAGGCTATCATGGAAGATCCTCAGATATTGCTTTTGGATGAGCCGTTAAACGGACTTGACAATGAAGGTGTGGAGGAGATGCGAAACGTGCTGCTAAAACAGAAAGATCAGGGAAAGTTGATCATTATTGCCAGTCACAGCAAAGAGGATATTGATATTTTGTGTGACGAGATTTTCCGATTCGATCATGGGAAGATTATTGGGCATGAGGTGCGTGGATGAGGTGCAGCAAAGAAAATTGAAACAAGTATGATTTATGATTTGATGTAAAAGCAGTCAGAGCACCTTACTATTTTTAATCAGAAGTTATAAAATTTTTAGGCGAAACCCCAGGGGCTTGCCATTGGGATGAAGCCAAAAAATATTTTTCTAAATCTTTAATGTCGATATCTTCTGAATATAACAGATCTAAAAGCATAAAAGGCACATTTAATTAAAAAAATTATGCTATTATATCGGGAAAAAATCACATTCTTTTAACTTGCACATTGAGAAATTAAAGGAAAATGCCAGTTGACGGATGAAGAACGTGACTGACAATGAATATCATAGTAATAACCATTGTAACTATCAAATGAAACATCCTGTCGTCTGGAGAGCCTGATGTTAAACGATTCTAATTCTTACCAATTATAAAGGTCAGTTAGCAGGCTAAGAAAATTTGTTGAATAATTAGACAATG